>CAZZPG010000083.1:0-8504 GCA_964655975.1 uncultured Flavobacteriaceae bacterium | reverse complement strand
TTGGCTCTAATAGTAAAATTAACTAAAAATAGTACCCCAATAAGAATATAATCAATAGTTTTTATTTTCTCTTTTATCAATAATGACAGTGATATTAACACAAATAAAGCACCATATTCTTCTGTCATATTACCCCCATCAAAAAAATAACGAAGAGAAAATAATCCAAAAACAACCCCAATAAAAGCAATTTGCTGTGTATATTTTTTTGATACCGTTTTAAAAATAGATAAAAATGAATACACAATTAGTATAACTTCTAAAATACGAATACCTATTAAGTGTTTAAATCCTATTAAATAACCAAGTGCATTGATAAAATACATAGAAATCCCTTTATGATCCCAACCATCTAAATAAGGTAATTTACCATCAAAAAAAAGTGTTCCCATATAGGCGTAAATCGAAGCATCCCTTGAAAATATTGAAAATATTATTGGAAAAAAAAGTAAAAAAAATAAAAGTACAATTAACTTCTTCATTCTACAAAAAACGATATTTTATGGTTTGTAAAAACGATATAAAAGCCGCCTTAAACAATTTCCATTTCTTTATTGAAACCTCCCCAGTTTCTCTGTTATGATGCCTTATTGTAAATTGTTTTACTCGCATTTTTTTACTACTTGCTACCCCAGAAACTATTAAATTAGGAGCAAAAGTATTATGAGGTATTTTTTTAAAATCTTCTTTAAAAGCACTCACTCTCATCAACCTAAAAGGAGTATTTACATCCGTTACTTTACCTCCATAAAATAACTTTACTACTATTCTAGAAATTTGTGTAGTAATGATTCTTGCCAGCGGACTCTCTCTATGAATACGCTCACCAATCAAAAAATCATAGTTTTCTTTTACTTTCCAAAACTTTTCAAACTCACTGGCTTTTAATTCGTTATCAGAATCTACTTGAAACAACCATTCAGCATCCAAATTATCTTTGTAGCCTTTTAAAATTGTAGGGCCATGACCCGAGTTTGGCTTATCAACAACTACCAAATTAGAATATTTTTTTTCTAATTGATGTAAAATTTTTGAGGTATTATCTTTTGACCCATCATTATAGGTATAAATCTTAAAACTAATCTTTAGTTTAGACAAGTGGTCAGACCAATCTTTAATAACTGTTTCTATAGCTCCTTCTTCATTATAGACAGGAATAATTATTTTTAGTTCGGTCAAAATTTATAACTTGAGGTGATTTTCTATTCGTTTTATATCCTCAAAAGTATCAATATCAATACTTTTAGAGGGAGACATGGTAAAGTTAATGGTTTTGTTGGTAAAAAGTGTATTCTTTTTTAAGAATTCTGTTATTTTTACAATATAAATTGCTCCATTTGGCTGAAAAATTTTCGGCAACTCTTGCCGAGGCATAAAAGGAAAATTATTATTTACCAAACCTTCTAAAAACCCTTTGTCATTGATTTTAAAAGATTTTAAAGGATGATGCTCTGGCTCTACTACACTTATCAAAGAAGTTGCCTCTGAGTTTTGTAACACTTTAAAAGCAGCGTCAATATCATTACTATTTCTTAATGGAGATGTTGGTTGTAATAGAACCAAATAATCATATTCTTTCCCTTTATTTTTCAGAAATTCTAAAGCATGAGCCAATACAGGTTCTGTGCGTGAGTTATCTTGTGCCAATTCATTTGGTCTATCAATCAATAAAACATCTTCAAATTTTTTAGTGCTTGATAAAATATCATCATCATCAGAAGTTACCACAACATCTGTTATAAAACTTGAAGACAAAGCGGCTTCAATAGTCCAATCTATCAAAGGTTTTCCTAATACTTTTACCAAGTTTTTTTTAAAAATCCCTTTAGAGCCTCCTCTTGCTGGTATAATGGCTACAACTTTCATATTTATAAATCTTGAAACTGTTTTTGACAATTTACTTCCCAAATTTTATCAGAAGTTAATAAATCTAAGAAAAGTTTGTCGCTATTACCTTTACCGAATTCAGAAATATCGAGGGCTTTATTTTTCTTCTGATGGATATTATCAATCACAGCTAAAATTTTATTTTTATCGTAAGAAACGTTTACAATAGAAACTGCTTGACTTCTATTGCTTTGTCTAGTTCCAATATCAATTGTTGGTACATTGTAATAGGGTGCTTCTTTAATACCTGTACTCGAATTTCCGATGATAAAATCAGCCTCTTTTAACAACCGTAAAAAATATTCAAATCGTAAGGAAGGATACATTTTTATCTTCGGATGATTCTCAAAGCGTTTATATTCATTTAAAATTTCTTTCGTTCCCAAATCATTATTTGGATAAATAACTATATAATTTTCTTCGGATGTAAGTACAGCATCAACCAGCATTTTTACATCATTTTCAATATTCTTATATTCTGTAGTTATTGGGTGAAACATTAAAATAGCATAGGTATTAAACGGAATATCATAATACTTTTTTACAATCTCTAAACTAGGTAACGTTGATGGGTTCATTAAATCTAAATCTGGCGATCCAATTACATAAATTGCCGATGACAACTCACCCATTTGTACCAATCTATTCTTCGCTTTTTTATTAGAAACCAAATGAATATGTGCCAATTTACTAACTGAATGACGGATTAACTCATCAATAGTACCAGAAATTTCTCCTCCTTCTATATGAGCAACTAAAATATTATTTAAACTTCCTACAATGGCTCCTGCTAAAGCCTCTACTCTATCACCGTGTACTACAATTAAATCGGGCTTTTTATGGGCAATATATTCAGAAAAACCTGTAATGGTTTTTGCCAAAGTTCTATCCATATACTCCGTACCATCGTAATTTTTGTACTCAAACACGTTTTTAAATCCACTTTTATAGATTTCATTTACCGTAGAACCATATTTTTCATCTAAATGCATTCCTGTAGCAAAAATCTGCACATCAAAATTGGAATGATTTTGTGTGATTTTTAACAAGGATTTCAGTTTCCCAAAATCTGCACGAGTTCCTGTAAGAAATACTATTTTTTTTGTTTTACTCAATATTTTTCCAAGTTAAATGTTCATCATTTTTGATATCATTCTGTGCTTTTTTACCTAAAATAGTTTTATATTCATCTGCTAAAATTTCTCCTGTTCCTGGTCTTTTTACCCAAATATTTTCTTTGGTAAAAATTTCTCCTTTTTTAATCTGTCTTATAGTTACCACTGTTGCAAAGGCAAAATCTATAGTTACTTGTTCTTCTTTTGTAGGTTCTTTTGTACCTCCTCGCATTTGCCAAATTAGCTGGCTTCCTTCAATCAATTCTTTACATTGTTGCTCATCCATAGAACAAATAATATCGGGTCCTGTACGTTGTTTATAATCTGTAAAATGACGCTCTAAAATACTTGCTCCTAAAGCTACTGCTCCAAAACAAGCATGATTTGTTACTGTATGGTCTGACAGACCGAACGTGTTTTTTGGAAAAGCTTCTGCCATTTCTATCATGGCTCCAAAACGCACCAAATGTGGTGGTGTTGGATATAAATTAGTAGTATGTAACAATGCTAAAGGTATATTTGCTTTCTCAAAAATTGCTACGGCTTTTGCAATACTTTCAATCGTGTTCATCCCTGTGCTTAAAATTACAGGTTTTTTAAAAGTGGCAATATGCTCTAATAAAGGATAGTTATTGCACTCTCCAGAGCCAATTTTATAGGCAACAACTCCCATTCTTTCCAACCGTTCTGATGCGGCTCTAGAAAATGGTGTTGATATAAAAATCATCCCTTTGCTTTCTACATAATTTTTTAAAGCAATTTCATCAACTTCATTCAAAGCACAACGTTTCATAATTTCGTAAATAGAAATATCTGCATTTCCTGGAATTACTTTTTTTGCAGCTCCACTCATTTCATCATCTACAATATGAGTTTGATGTTTAACACACTCTGCTCCTGCTCTGTGTGCTGCATCTACCATTTCTTTGGCTACTTGTAAAGAACCCTCATGATTAATGCCTATTTCTGCAATCACCAAAGGAGGGTATCCAACCCCTATTTTTCTTCCTTGTATTTCTATGGTTTTTCTCAACCTAATATTAAATTTAAAAAGTCTTGAAATTTAATAACTTGACTTTGGGTTGTAAATGTATTCATAAACGTTTCTTTTCCTTTCTTGGCTAACAAATATAATCTTTCTTTATTAGAATACAAATTGATGATTTTTGGTGTCATTACTGATAAATTATTACATAAAACACTGTTTTCTGAAGTAATTTCTGGGTAACATTGTACGGCTGTTTTGGTAGCAACCAATACTTGCTCATAATTTAATACTACAGGAATACGGGTTCTTGTTCCTGTATTATATTCCCAAGGAACTATATGAATATCTTGTGGATGCATTACGGTATCTAAATCTGCTACAAACCCTAAGCAAGTTATATTTTTATCTTGTATTTTTTTTTGTAAACTGGGTTGTGCTCTATTAATGTTTCCTATTATTTTTAATTGAATATTTGGTATTTCTTTTTTAATATCCTCCCAACAAACATCTAAAAACCGTTCTAAACCTAAACGGTTTGCTGTTGTACCCATACCTCCTAAATGCACCAAATTTGGTGTTTTATTTGCAGATAATTTTGGTGTAATTTTTTGATATGTTGTTGGAATATATAATGCTTTTTTATTAGAAATTTTTTCAATTTCTGCAGTTTCAGTGATAGAACCTGATATACATGATGCTACTTCTTTTACCATTTTAAATTCTACACGTTTTTTTTGAAACGTATGAAAATGCTTATTAAAAGAAGGTTTTGCTCTTAATAATGCTAATTTATATTCCCAATCATGATGTGAGTAGATTACTGGAATTGTTAATTTTGATTGCCAAGACCAAATTGCAGCCCATCTCCATTCTGCAATAATTGCATCTAGTTTGTGTTCTTTTACAAATTGATGTAAAAACGTCGTATTCTTTTTATTTACAAAATAATATTCAAATTTTGCGGGGTTGAAAAGAGCATTTTTTAATCTCAAAAACCCTTTTTTTTGTGGCTTTATATATGTTTTATATTGATGAATTTGTTTTACAAAAGGAAGAATCTCTATATAATCTTCTTCTTTATAAACATATTGTTCATTCCATAAAACTGCCAATAAAATTACTTCAAAACCTGCTTTGTGCAATAATTCTAAATGACTGTACAATACTGATGCTCCTCCGTGTGCATTGGATGAGATTTTATCTGCATTTACTATAAATCCTATTTTTTTCATTTTTCTCTTTTTACATCGTCATTGTGAGGAACGAAGCAATCTTTACTTTTTAGAAACAGATTACTTCGTCGTCCCTCCTCGTAAGGACGTGTTATTTTACCCTTTTATAATGACATTTCAATATTTTTATACACTTCAATTACTATATTTTGAATCTTTTTATATTCCAATTCCTTGGCTTTTTCTTGATTAATTTTAAACGATTTTTTTAATAGTTTATCATCTTCTAAAGTTTTTAAAATTAATGTAGCTATTTCTGATGCATCTTCTGGGTTTTCAATCAAAAAACCATTTTCTCCATTAATAATATAATCTTCGGTTGCTCCTCCTGGGTTAGATTGAATCGGGAACGCTCCTAAAATAATAGCTTCTAATAAGCTATTTGGAATTCCATCTGAAATACTATTGCCAATCGCTATTTTTGCTTGTCCAAATTTTACCAACAACTCTTGATGTGAAATTTGTTGATTTCTAGTAGAATATTGAATATCAGTATTGTATTTTTTATTAATTTCTTTAATTTTATCAACTACAACTGTGTGAGCAGAATACACGTAAATTTCATAACCCTTAATTTTATCTATAATCAATTCTAAAGCATTTAAGACTGAGAGTGCCCTTCCTACCCAATGATGATATCCTTTTATTATAATAAGTTTTCTTTCTAAAATTGGTTGTATATATTGTTGATATTTTTCTAAATCATATCCTCCTCCTCCTGGAAAAACAGGTTGTTCCTTTCTTTTAAAGCCTAGTTGTTTTGCTATTTTAATATCTCTTTTATTGTCTGTAAATAAAAAATCTACATTTTGTAAAATATCTTTTATTTTTTTAACATGAGTTATATTATTTTGATAAAAATACAAATCACTTCCCCAAGAAAAATATGCCCATTTAAAATAAAACTGTTGTTTTGCTTTTAAGACATGATAGGTTTGCGATTGCATTTCTAAGGAGTGTACCAAATCAGGTTTAATTTCTTTGATAAATTCTAGTAATTTTTCTGATGAAGTTACTTTTAAAAAAGGCTCTATTTTTTTATATAATTTTGGAATTTTCTTTTGTAAAAAGTGTTCTCCTTTTAGATACAGAACCTTTCGTTTACTCCAATTAGTGATGTAATTTGTCCATAGTAAATTTTTATGAATGGGTCTGTCTAAACAGTCAAACACATAAATCTCATGATGAGTTTCCTTTAATTGACTAATCCAACGTGCTGCGTGTATGTATTGTTGACAAACGAAGAGGATTTTCATAGATAAAATTTTAAAATACTATCAAGTTTCTTTGTAAAAACAGTAGCTCCTTTTATATTTAAATGATCTACATTTTCAAATAATGAATCTTTTTTTATTCCTAATTTTTTTCCATCAATAAAAATAATATGATATTTTTTAGCCAATGTAATTAATTGATTTCTCATCCTTTTTTGATACAACTGATTAGAAAAGATATAATAATCTGGATGATATGGAGGAATTAATATCACTAATTTTTTATTCTTCTTTTTACATAATTCAGTTATTTTTAAAATATAATTTTCACTACAATTGATTGCTTCTCCTTGATAAGTATCTCCTTCTGCATCAAAGATTCTATTTTTAATTTTAATAGTATCTTTCTTATAGATTTCTGAATTTGCTCTCCATCCTAAACTATTAATCTTATTGTTTTTAAAAAGAGCATCATTTACCAATTCTCTAAAAGGTTCATTAAACAATAAGCTATTTTTTAAAAAAGACTGTTTGTATTCTTTAATTTTATAGTAATTATAATACAACCTTTTTTCTTGTGCATTTAATGCGACTGCGTGTATTTTACAGTGTGATATAGGCAAAATTACAAATTTAACACCCTGTAAATTAGTAATATTTTCTTTCAATAAAAAATAATCAGTTTCTATTTTACGCCCTTTATTTGCTATGTTCATCATTTTAAATGATGACTTTTCTGGATTGATTCCGAAAAAAGTATGTGAATTTCCTAAAATGAGCACTTCACTATTTTGTTTGTTTTGAAGCAACTTATATTTAGCGTGCATTTGATTATCATTATTAGGAAACACAAAAACATCTAGTCCTATAAAAAGGATTAGAAAAAGGATTAGAAATTTAAAAAATTTACTTAAAAAGAGTTTCATTAAAATTGAAAATAAATAAATGATGTTTTTTCTGATGTAGAGGCATAATATAAAATAATAAATGTAAGAAATAAATAAAAACCGTATCTAAATTTTGATTGCAAAATAGTAACTACTTCACTTTTCCTTGAAAACCATTCTACTAAAATAAAAAAAAGTAACAAAGGGAGCATTCTTTTTTGCCTGACTACATCTGGTAAAAAATGATTGTTCGCAAAAATTTGTTTGATATAATTGATTGCTTTGGTAACACTTTCTGCTCTAAAAAATATCCATGCAAAAGTGGTTAGCCCAAATGTTGTTAGTATTTGAAAAAACTCTTTAATAGAGGGTAACCAACTATTTTCGGCTACAACTCCCAAGTTATTTCGATTTTTATTGGTAAGTAGCAACGGAAGAAAATACAAAGCGTTTAAACCTCCCCAAACAATAAATGTCCAATTAGCACCGTGCCAAAATCCACTTACTAAAAAGAGAGCAAATACATTTCTTAACTGTTTTAATTTACTGCCTCTTGAGCCTCCTAACGGAATGTATAAATAATCTCGAAACCAAGTTGATAAAGAAATATGCCACCTCCTCCAAAACTCTGCAATATCTCTTGAAAAATACGGATAATTAAAGTTTCTCATTAAATCGAACCCAAATAAACGAGAAGTACCAATGGCAATATCAGAATATCCAGAGAAATCTCCATAAATCTGAAAGGCAAAGAAAACTGCTCCAATAATCAACGTAAAACCAGATTGATTTTGATACGTTGCAAAAATATCATTCACATAAATGGCACAATTATCTGCAATTACCACTTTTTTAAACAACCCCCAAAGGATAAGTTTCATTCCTGAAACTGCTAAATTGTAATCAAATTTTCTAGGCTTGTAAAATTGTGGTAATAAGTGAGTGGCTCTTTCAATAGGTCCTGCTACCAATTGTGGAAAAAAGGACACAAAACTGGCAAAGGCAATAAAATCTTTAGTAGGTTCTAATTTTTTTCGATACACATCAATAGTATAACTTAGGGTTTGAAAGGTGTAAAATGAAATTCCAACAGGCAATATGATATTTAAAGAGCTTTTATGCATTGTAATACCTACACTTGCCCAAGCTTCTATCCAATTGTCAATAAAAAAATTATAATA
>CAZZPG010000082.1:0-8514 GCA_964655975.1 uncultured Flavobacteriaceae bacterium | reverse complement strand
AAGAAGTGTCTGATTTTTATAAAACTGCCTATAAAGGACCAAAAGGACAACCTATTGAAGCTGGTTTAAACTCAAAATTAGTCAAAGAAAATGGCAAATTAGTAGAAAAAGTTTGGAAATCTGGAGGAATGTATGGTAAAGCAATTGACCAAATTATTGAATGGTTAAAAAAAGCCAAAGGAGTAGCAGAAAATGAGAAACAAGCAAATACAATTAGTTTATTAATAGAATATTACAAAACAGGAAGTTTAGATATTTGGGACAAATATTGTATTGCTTGGGCAACATCTACCAATGGAAATATTGATTGGATAAATGGTTTTATTGAAGTGTATAACGACCCAAAAGGATATAGAGGCTCGTATGAAACAGTGGTGCAAATTAAAGATTTTGATATGTCTAAAAAGATGGCAGTATTGTCTAAAAATGCACAATGGTTTGAAGATAACTCTCCGTTAGAAGAGAGCCATAAAAAGAAAAATGTAGTGGGTGTTTCATATAAAACAGTAAATGTTGCTGGGGAAGCAGGAGACTCATCACCAAGCACACCAATTGGAGTAAATCTACCTAATAATAACTGGATTCGCCAACAACACGGTTCTAAATCTGTTTCTTTAGGGAATATTATTAGAGCTTATGCAAATGCAGGTGGTAGTGGACGATTAAAAGAGTTTGCATATTCTGATGAAGAGGTTGCCTTAGAAGAAAAATATGGAGGATTGGCAGATAAAATACACACCGCTTTACACGAAGTAATTGGACACGCATCTGGATTGATAAACCCAGGAGTAGGACAACCCAAAGAAACACTTCAAAATTATGCTTCTACAATGGAAGAAGGAAGGGCAGATTTAGTAGGCTTGTACTATTTAATGGATACTAAATTACAAGAATTAGGCTTAGTAAAAGACTGGAAAAAAACAGGAAGAGCTGCCTATGACGGATATATAAGAAACGGATTGATGACACAATTGGTACGTATTAAATTGGGCGACGATTTAGAAGAAGACCATATGGTAAATCGCCAATGGGTATCTGCTTGGGCATTTGAACAAGGTAAAAAAGACAACGTAATTGAAAAGATTAAAAAAGACGGTAAAACCTATTTTAAAATTAATGATTATATAAAATTACGTGAAATTTTTGGGTATTTATTAAAAGAAGCACAACGTATAAAATCTGAAGGAGATTTTAAAGCCGCCAAAACATTGGTAGAAAGTTACGGAATAAAAGTAGACCAAAAACTACACAAAGAAGTATTAGAAAGAAACAAAAAATTTAAAGACGCACCATATAGTGGCTTTGTAAATCCTATACTTAAACCTTTATATGATAGTAATGGAAATATCTTGAAAATAGAAATAAAACAACCTAAAAACTTTGAAGAACAAATGATATTCTATTCTAAAAACTATAGTTTCTTAGATACAAGAAACTAAAAAACCCTCTTTAAAACCTATTACATAATAGTACTTTTTTACCCTTCAATCTTTCAATAACAGAAACATACTTATGTACTTAATTTTTGACACCGAAACCACAGGTTTACCCAAAAATTGGAATGCTCCAATAACCAATACAAATAACTGGCCAAGGTGTGTACAAATTGCATGGCAATTACATGATGAATTAGGAAACTTAATAGAACACAACAATTTTCTAATACAACCCGAAAACTATAACATACCATACGATGCCGAAAGAATTCACGGTATTTCTACCAATTTAGCACAAGAACAAGGGATTCTGCTTACTGAAGGATTAAAACTATTTAACGAAGCATTACAAAAAACCAAATTTATTGTAGGTCAAAATTTAGAATTTGATATTAATATTATGGGATGCGAATTCCATAGATTAGGAGTAAAAAACAATCTTACAACACTTCCTCGATTAGATACCTGTACCGAAAAAACAGCACAATTGTGTCAGCTTCCTGGTGGTAGATATGGTAAATTTAAACTACCAACCTTAACCGAATTACACAAACACTTATTTGGCACTAGTTTTGGTGAGGCACACAACGCCACTGCCGATGTTGAAGCTACCACCCGTTGTTTTTTAGAACTCATTCGCTTACAAGAGTACACTAAAGAACAACTAGATGTAGATGATGATTTCTTTAAAAGATATTCAAAAACCAACCCAAAACCAATAGAAGTAATTGGGTTAAAACACATCAACCTAAAGAAAGAAAGTGAAAAAATACGACAACGTTTAACCTCTCAAAAAGAAGTTGAAATTACAAAATCTACCTTAGAAGGATTATCTGCTTTAGAAAACGTAAAATTTGCACATTTACACAATCATACACAATTTTCTGTACTACAATCTACCACTCAAATTGATCACCTTATCAAAGCAGCAACCAAAGACAATATGCCTGCAGTTGCCATAACAGATACAGGAAACATGATGGCTTCATTTCATTTTGTACAAGCTACACTAAATTATAATAAAAATGTAAAAATAGCAAATAAAGAACTTATTAAAGAAGGGGGGGGAATAACACAAACCACTATAAAACCTATTATTGGATGCGAATTTTATATATGTGAAAATCATGTAAACAAAAAACAAAAAGATAACGGATATCAAGTTGTTCTACTTGCAAAAAATAAAAATGGTTACCATAATTTAGCAAAAATGTCTTCAATTGCTTTTGTTGATGGATTTTACTACGTACCAAGAATTGATAAAAAAATAATAGAACAATACAAAGAAGATATTATTGTTTTAACAGGAAATTTATATGGAGAAATTCCAAATAAAATCCTAAATATTGGCGAAAGACAGGCAGAAGAAGCTTTACTTTGGTGGAAAGAAATTTTTGGTGATGATTTATATATCGAGCTGATGCGTCACGGACAAGAAGATGAAAATGTAGTAAATGAAACCCTCTTAAAATTTGCAAAAAAACATCAAATAAAAATAGTCGCCACCAATAACACCTTCTATCTAAATAAAGAAGATGCCAATGCTCATGATATTTTATTGTGCGTAAAAGATGGCGAAAAACAAGCAACTCCGAAAGGGAAAGGACGTGGTTATAGATACGGATTAGACAATGAAGAGTACTACTTCAAATCATCCGAAGAAATGAAAAAGCTATTTTTAGATACACCAGAAGCCATCAGTAATATTCAAGAAATTGTAGATAAAATAGAGATTTTCACCCTAGCTCGTGATGTATTATTACCTGCTTTCAATATTCCAAAAGAATTTAAAGCTACAGAAGACAATAAAGACAAAGGCAAACGAGGAGAAAATAATTACTTACATCATTTAACCTTTAAAGGCGCCAAAAAACGATACGGAAAAATCACCAAAAACATTAAAGAACGTTTAGATTTTGAGCTAGAAGTAATTAAAAAAACAGGCTATCCAGGGTACTTTTTAATTGTAGAAGATTTTATTAGAGAGGCTAGAAACATGAATGTATCTGTGGGCCCTGGACGTGGTTCTGCAGCAGGTTCTGTAGTTGCTTATTGTCTGTGGATTACCAATATAGATCCTATAAAATACAATTTACTTTTTGAGCGATTTTTAAATCCAGAAAGAATTTCAATGCCAGATATTGATATTGATTTTGATGATGAAGGCCGTGGTAAAGTAATGGACTATGTCATTAAAAAATACGGCTCTAACCAAGTAGCTCAAATTATTACCTACGGTACAATGGCTGCAAAATCTTCTATTAGAGATACTGCTAGAGTACTAGATTTACCACTATATGAAGCCGACAGAATAGCCAAATTAATTCCAGGAATGAAACTAAAGAAACTATTTTCTTTAGATGAAAAGGAACTAAAAGAAAAGTTACGTGCCGAAGAAATTAAAATGGTAAATGAACTAAAAAACATTTCTAATGGAGAAGGAATTGAAGCAGAAACTATTAACAAAGCCCGTATTTTAGAGGGCTCTGTAAGAAACGTTGGTACTCATGCGTGTGGTGTAATTATTACCCCTAGTGATATTACAAACTATGTGCCTGTTGCCTTGGCAAAAGATTCTAATATGTACGTTACCCAGTTTGATAACTCGGTAGTAGAAAGTGCAGGATTATTAAAAATGGACTTTTTAGGACTAAAAACCTTAACCTTAATTAAAGATACCGTTAAAATTGTAAAAGCAAGGCAAGGTATTGAATTGATTCCTGATGATTTTCCGTTAGATGATACAAAAACCTACGAACTCTTTCAACGAGGAGAAACTGTAGGGATTTTTCAGTATGAATCTGCAGGAATGCAAAAATACATGAGAGAGTTAAAACCTACCGTTTTTGCCGATTTAATTGCAATGAATGCCTTGTACAGACCCGGCCCTATTGAGTATATTCCTTCTTTTATCCGAAGAAAACACGGTACAGAAGAAATTGAGTACGATTTACCTGCAATGGAAGAGTATTTAAAAGAAACCTACGGAATTACAGTTTACCAAGAACAAGTGATGTTGCTTTCGCAAAAATTAGCAGATTTTACCAAAGGAGAAGCCGATGTACTCCGTAAAGCTATGGGTAAAAAACAAATTGCAGTATTGGCAAAAATGAAACCAAAATTCATACAACAAGCCAGTGCAAAAGGACATAATGAAGAAAAATTAGAAAAAATCTGGAAAGATTGGGAGGCCTTTGCATCATATGCCTTTAACAAATCTCACTCTACGTGTTACGCATATATTGCTTACCAAACTGCCTATTTAAAAGCCCATTACCCTGCCGAATATATGGCATCTGTGTTGTCTAATAATATGAAAGATATTAAGCAAGTTTCGTTTTTTATGGAAGAATGTAAACGTGCAGGCATTACTGTTTTAGGGCCTGATATTAATGAATCTTACTTAAAATTTTCTGTAAATAAAGAGGGGGCAATCCGATTTGGAATGGCAGCCATAAAAGGCGTAGGTACTTCTGCCGTAAAAGCAATTATTAAAGAACGAAAAAAAAATGGCAATTATGCGTCTATTTTTGATGTTGCCAAACGAGTAGAGTTACGAGCTGCCAATAAAAAATCTTTTGATGGTTTAGCCTTAGCAGGTGGATTTGATTCTTTTTCCAATACGCACAGAGCACAATATTATGCGATAGACGAAAAAGGGCAAACTTTTTTAGAAAAAGCCATTAAATATGGACATAAATTTCAAGAAAATGCTAATGCATCTCAAATTTCTTTATTTGGGGAGGCTTCTAATATTCAGCTACCAGAGCCCAAAATTCCACCTTGTGAAACTTGGGGAACAATGGAATTACTTGCCAAAGAAAAAGAAGTGGTAGGTATGTATATTTCTGCACATCCGTTAGATGATTTTAAAAACGAATTAAAGTTTTGTAATGCTCAACTAGCTCATTTTAAAGACGATTTAAAAAAATATGTAGGTGCAACTTTATCTTTTGCAGGTATTATAGCTGATGCTCAACACAGAGTTTCTAAAGCAGGAAAAGGCTGGGGAACTTTTATCATAGAAGATTATGGCGATAGCCACGAATTTCGAATTTTTGGAGAAGATTATTTAAAATTTAGACATTTTTTAGTACCGAATTCCTTTTTATTTATCAAAACAATTGTAAAAGCAGGATGGACAAATAAAGAAGGCGTAACCAGTGAACCCCGTTTGCAGTTTACCGATTTTAAATTACTACACGATATTATGGATGATTTGTGTAAGAAACTTACTATAAAAATTTCTACAAATAAAATTAATGAGCAATCTATTCATTTTTTAGAAAAAACACTCAAAAAAGAAGTGGGTAAACAACAATTGCGTTTTACCATTTGGGATGCCGAAGAAGAAATAGAAATTAATTTACCCAGTAGAAATACCAAAGTAAAAGTAAATAATGAGTTGCTAAAAACCTTAGAAGAAAATTTTATTGATTTTAAGTTGAATTAACGTTATTTGATATCTTCTAAGAGATATCTCTAGCAAAAAAGGGTAGTTTTTAGTAGAATCACCGACACTTTTTGTCATAACTAATCTTTATCTTTGGTAAAAATCATACTTGTGATGAAAACCAAAGGAAAAATTATTATTCTAAAAAGAATTGTTGATAGCTCATTTGCTGTTAGCAAAAGTAGTTTACTACAACTTTTAGAAAATGAAGATATTTATATTTCTACAAGAACTCTAGAACGTTATTTAAAAGAACTTTCAGATTCTTTTTTTATAGAATATTCTAATGAACAAAAAGGCTATATTAAAAATTCTTTCATTGATAAAGAAGAACTTTCTTTGTTTATACATTTATTAAGTGTTAAAATTATAACATCCTCTATTTTAAAAAACAACTATAGAAAATTAATTTACCATAGCTCTCATCAGATTTTTAAAGGGTTAGAACACTTCCAAATATAGAAGCATTTTATACTGAAGAAAACATTAAAAACACAAGTTTAGTAATTGCTGAATTTTATCAATATTTAGTGCGTTTAGAAGACTTAAAAGGTAAAGTTTGGGCATTTTTTAAAACAGAAGAATAAATATGACTACAATTTTTACAGCAATCGATTTTGAAACAGCAATAAGCCATCATATTTGTTCAGTTGGTATTGTAACATTTGAAAACGGAAAAATTACAGATGAATACCATACTTTAATACAACCTCCAAACAATAAATACAATTGGCATAACATTCAAGTTCACGGAATTACAGAAAACGACACTAAAAACGTTCCGAATTTCAATGAAATTTATCCTGAAATAAAAAAGCGTATTTACGGTAAAACACTTGTAGCACATAATGAAAGTTTTGACAGAAATGTATTGTTTAAAACAATGAGAGATTATCATCTTAATTATTCTGATTTAAACATTTCTGAGAAATGGGAGTGTACATTAAAAATATATCGTGCTAAAGGATATCAACCTACAAGTCTAAACACTTGTTGTACCAAACACAACATCAAATTAGAGCACCATCAAGCTTTATCAGATGCTAGGGCTTGTGGTAAGCTTTATTTAATTGCAAAACAAAATTTTAAATAATTAAAAATAAACAAAAATGTCAATATTAAATCAATTCCAAACTTACTCACAAGGAGAAAATACAGTTACAAACAATATCTTGTTAATGCTTTCAAATCTTTATGAAATTAACCCTAAATATTATGAAGAATATATACGTGGATTAACTGAAGATATAGACAGATATAAGGTAATACCTTCTTTCCTTCAACAGGTAAGTAACAGAGGGAATGGAATAATTGATGGACATATTCAAATTCATGCCTCTAAAATAATAATTGAAACAAAATTACACGGATTAGAATGGATTGATAAACTTTTAAAGTATTCTGATAGTTTCGATGAAAATGAATTAAAACTACTCTTTCATTTAAGTTCTAAAAGATATTCTCAAAACCAAGCTAAAGAAATAAATAATAGACTCAAAGAAAATAACGTTAATTGGAAAATCAACTTTCACTCTTTAACTTATCAAGATTTAGTTGACCAATTAAAAGAACTATCAAACAATTATCAATTTGAATCCTATCTTCAAAGACTAAATGAACATTTTGAGAGTTATTGTTTAAGAATGAGGTTAATGCCTGAAAGCAATCATGTTTTAAGAGCAATGGCTTGTGGACAATCGTTCGACTTGAATATTAAACACAAATTTTACTTTGATTTAGCATCAAGAGGATATAGAGATTTTAATTATTTAGGAATCTACAAATGGAAATCAGTAAGGTTTATTGGAAAAGTAGAAAATGTGATTATTGCAAATTGGAATGAAAAAGAAGGTTTAATCATTTTGGAAGAAAGGCATCCGTCAACAAATGAGCAAAAAGAAAGACTGATTAATGCAATAAAAGAATCTAACGAAAATGGTTGGGGTATTGACAACGGACATCGATTTTTCTTACTAAAAGATTTTCAAGAAACCAACTTTATAAAGACAACACCAGGTGGAATTTTTAGAGTTAGATATTTTAATTTAGAAAATTACTTCGAGAAAGTTCCCAAAAAAATAAAAAAAATAGCAGACGAATTAAAATCAAAATCTTGGAAATAGCATCAATATAAAAACAATAAGTTACTATTTAATAGAATGTCTAAACTTAAAACTCTTACTCAAAAAGTAAGAGTTTTTTAATTCTCTACCCATCACAACCGACAGCTTCTGTCTTAAGCTCATCTTATTTTTGTTTAAACTAAAACAATTATTCGATGAGTTATCATCTAAGCAATTTAAAATATTATTTTACTAATCAGATTTTCTTTAAAACGTCTAAAAACGACCCTTTAAGAGAAAATTTCATAAACAATTTAAACCTTTTAACTTCGTTAAGTTCCAAATGTGAATATACTGTAGACTATGTTCTAATATGTCATAATATCGCCTTCCATACAGGCTATAATTACATAAGAGTAAAAAATGATATTATAGATATTTATAAAAACCCTTTGACTTTTTAATTCGTAAAATTATAAAGGCTATGTTTTTTGGATAGGATTAGTAAATTTGTGTCAAAAAAACAAAAGTATAAGTTTGCCTTAAAAATACATACTTTAAA
>CAZZPG010000081.1:0-8650 GCA_964655975.1 uncultured Flavobacteriaceae bacterium | reverse complement strand
TTAAATAAATTGTAATGGGCTTCTTTAATCCACTTTTTTCGTTGTTCAATAGTTGATTGATAAATGGGTTCAATCATTTTAATTCTGTAAGGTTCTGCGTAAGGTAATTTCATTTTTATATTTTATTATTTATCACTTTTTGTATCAATTTCTATAAAGAAACGTACAATATTTATAGGTTTTAAAGTAATTAATAATAAAAGCATCACGGTTTTTTAATTGGCGACGTACTTCTGTAATTAAATTGCGATTTTGAAATATAGGATTCATTTATCATCAAAAATAAGATTAATTTTAATAATTTCAAAGAAAATATTTTTTACTATTTCTGATAAAAAAAACTAGCCATATAAAACGCCCTCTTGTATCTACACTAATTTTTTGTTAAAAAAAAATAATAAAATAAGAATGATGTACTTTTTTTGTAACTTAGCCTTTCAATGAAAAAATTAATAGATAAAATATTGGCAATTTTAATGTCTTTTGTAGTATTATTTTCTACAATGTCTTTTACTGTTGATATGCACTATTGTGGTGATTATTTGGTAGATACAGCTGTGTTTTCTAAAGCAGACACTTGTGGTATGGAAATGAGAACTTCTATAAACCCAGATTGCTCTACAGTTGTATCCAATTGTTGTAGTGAGCAACAAATTAATTTTGATGGACAAAAGGAACTACAAAATACTGTAGATAAAATAACAATTGAACAACAAAAAATTGTTACTTCTTTTATTTACTCTTATATAACTTTTTGTAAAGGGGCTAAGAATATAATTCCTTTTAAAGATTATTCCCCTCCACCAATTCTCAAAGACAGATATAAGTACTTTGAGGTGTATTTAATATAATTTTCTACCTTAACTTTCTTCCATAGAAAGCTTATTTTTCTTACTTATTTTTTGTATTTAAATTACAAAACTATTTGTGTTTTTTTTGGTTGTATATCAATCAAAGTACTTATATCATATCATCATAAAATTTAAAATTATGCTCAATAAAAGCATCAAATTTTTAATAGAAAACAAATTAGTAGCTGTTTTATTAATTGTTATTTTTATAGGATGGGGAATTTCAAACGCTCCATTTGATTGGGATAATATAGGAATACCAAGAAACCCTGTAGCAGTAGATGCCATACCAGATATTGGTGAAAATCAGCAAATTGTATTTACCAAATGGGCAGGTAGATCTCCTCAAGATATTGAAGATCAAATTACCTATCCTTTAACCACTGCTTTATTAGGTATTCCTGGAGTAAAAACCATAAGAAGTTCTTCTGCTTTCGGATTTTCATCCATTTACATCATCTTAGAAGAAAACATCGAGTTTTATTGGAGTAGAAGTAGAATTTTAGAAAAATTAAATTCATTACCCAAAGGATTATTACCCAACGGAATACAGCCTATTTTAGGGCCAGATGCTACAGGATTGGGGCAGATTTTTTGGTACACCTTAGAGGGTAGAGATACAAACGGAGATGTAACTGGGGGTTGGGATTTACATGAACTGAGAAGCATACAAGATTATTATGTAAAGTATGCATTATCATCTTCAAGTGGCGTATCAGAAGTTGCAAGCATCGGTGGTTTTGTGCAAGAATATCAAGTAGATATTAATCCAGATATTTTAAAAGAATATAATATTACGTTGCAACAAGTTGTAAATGCTGTACGGAAATCTAACAAAGATATCGGAGCAAAAACTATTGAAATTAATCAAGCAGAATATTTAGTTCGTGGATTAGGGTACATAAAATCTGTTGAAGATTTAGAAAATGCCGTAGTTACTGAAACTAACCTTACACCAATCTTAGTAAAAGATGTTGCCAAAGTACATTTAGGCCCTGCAGAAAGACGTGGTATTTTAGACAAAGAAGGTGCTGAGGTTGTGGGAGGTGTTGTTGTGGCTCGTTACGGAGCAAATCCTATGGAAGTAATTACCAATGTTAAAAGCAAAATTGCAGAAATTAGTGCAGGTTTACCCAGTAAAGTTTTAAAAGACGGACGCACATCTCAATTAACAATCGTTCCTTTTTATGATCGCTCAGAATTAATTAAAGAAACTTTAGGAACGCTTAGTGAAGCCTTAACTTTAGAAATATTAATTACCATTTTAGTGATTATCATGATGGTTTTTAATCTTAAAGTATCAGCATTAATCTCTAGTTTATTACCTGTTTCCGTTTTAATGGTTTTTATTGGAATGAAGTTTTTTGGTGTAGATGCTAATATTGTAGCACTATCTGGAATTGCAATAGCCATTGGTACGATGGTAGATATTGGTGTAATACTCACAGAAAATATTATACGCCATATTGATGAGGATAAGCAAGAAACCCAAAACTCAAAATCAAATGCCAATGTCATTTTGACAGAGCGAGGAACGGGCGACGAAGAATCTCAAGAGAATCTTCACGTTGTTCAGAGTGACAGATTATCAATAAACCAAATAGTTTACAAAGCAACAGAAGAAGTTTCTGGAGCTATTTTAACAGCTGTTGCCACTACAATTATCAGTTTTATTCCTGTATTTACCATGATTGGTTCTGAAGGGAAATTATTTAGACCTTTAGCAGCTACAAAAACAATGGCATTAACTGCATCTGTAATTGTTGCATTGTTTTTAATTCCACCATTTGCAGCGTGGTTATTTGGTTGGAAATCACCAAAAAAGAAATTAGGACTCATTCTAAATATCGGGTTAGCACTTGTAGGACTTTTTGCCACTTTTAGTGGATATTATATCGGTTTGATTTTGGTTGCATTTGCTATCTCAAATTATTTAAAATCAAAAGAAATTCTATCAGAAAAACAATCGAATACGATAAATATTATCATTTCTACTATTACCATTGTACTTTTATTGAGTGTGTATTGGCGCCCGTTAGGAGTAGATTTTTCTATCTTTTCTAATCTGTTATTTGTAAGTGTTATTTCCTTCGGATTGTTGGGTGTTTTTACCTTATTTCAAAAATATTATGTTCGTATTTTAATTTGGGCATTAGAAAACAAGCTTTTATTTTTAAGTATTCCAACACTCGTTATTATAATGGGATTGTCTATTTGGAAAAACACAGGAAAAGAGTTTATGCCCTCATTAAATGAAGGGTCTTTTTTACTGATGCCCACTTCTATGCCACACGCTGGGGTATCAGAAAACAAACGAGTTTTACAACAATTAGATATTGCCGTTTCTACCATTCCAGAAATTAAAACCGTAGTTGGTAAAGCAGGTCGTGTAGAGAGTGCTTTAGATCCTGCACCACTTTCTATGTACGAAAATATAATTATTTACAAACCAGAATACAAGTTAGATAAAAAAGGAAATCGTTTAAAATTTAAAGTAAATGATAATGGTTTGTTTGAAGTTAAAAATGTCATTCCGACAGAACGAGGTACGAGTGACAAGGAGTCTCAAGAGGGTCTTCACTCTGTTCAGAATAACAAACCAATGCGCTTTATACCAAGTGGTACAAAAATAGAAACCAAACAATTAATTATTGATGATGATGGGGAGTATTACAGAAACTGGCGTTCATCCATAAAAAATACTGATGATATTTGGAAAGAAATAGTACGAGTAACCAAAATTCCTGGAGTTACCTCTGCACCAAAATTACAGCCTATAGAAACCCGTTTAGTAATGCTACAAACTGGCATGAGAGCTCCTATGGGAATAAAAGTGAAAGGACAAAATTTAAAACAAATTGAAGCTTTTGGTATTCAATTAGAAAGTATTTTAAAACAAGTAAAAGGAGTAAAAAAAGAAGCCGTTTTTGCCGATAGAATTGTAGGAAAACCTTATCTATTGATAGATATTGATAGAAAAAAAATTGCTCAATATGGCTTAACTATTGATGATGTACAAACGGTATTAGAAGTTGCTGTTGGTGGTAAAATACTAACACAAACTGTAGAAGGAAGAGAGCGTTATGGAGTACGGGTTCGGTATCCAAGAGAATTGCGTAACAGTCCGACAGATTTAGAAAATATTTATATTCCTACTAAAAAAGGGAATCCAATTCCGTTAAGAGAACTTGTTGAAATAAAATATGAACAAGGACCACAGATGATTAAGAGTGAAGATACTTTTTTAATTGGTTATGTACTATTTGACAAAACGGATGGAGAAGCAGAAGTTTCTGTGATAGAAAGAGCACAAAAAGCCATTCAAGGTCAAATAGACAGAGGAGAATTAATTGTACCAAAAGGAATTACCTATCAATTTACAGGAACTTATGAAAATCAAATTAGAGCAGAAAAAACCTTGTCTGTTGTTGTACCATTAGCATTATCAATTATTTTTTTAATCTTATATTTTCAATTTAAATCAGTAGCAACATCACTTATGGTTTTTACAGGAATACTGGTTGCTTTTTCTGGCGGGTTTATTATGATTTGGTTGTACGGACAAGATTGGTTTTTAAATTTTCATCTTTTAGGAATTGATGTAAGAGAAGTTTTTCAGATAAAAACCATCAATTTAAGCGTTGCTGTTTGGGTAGGATTTATCGCCTTATTTGGTATTGCTACTGATGATGGAGTAGTAATGGCAACCTACTTAACTCAAACTTTTGATAAAAATATACCTAAAACGAAACAAGAAATTAGAACATCTGTAATAGAAGCAGGAAAAAAACGGATTAGACCTTGTTTAATGACAACTGCCACAACCATTTTAGCCCTATTGCCCATTTTAACATCTACAGGTAGAGGAAGCGATATAATGATTCCGATGGCAATACCCAGTTTTGGTGGAATGCTTGTTGCATTAATTACACTATTTGTAGTGCCTGTTTTGTTTAGTTGGAGTAAAGAAATAACCCTAAAAAAAGTATCAAATGAAAAATAAAATAACCATCATAATCCTTTTAATTAGTAGTTTTTCATTCTCTCAATCTATTGATGATTATATTAAAATTGCTGTTAAAAATAATGCTGTATTAAAAGTTAAAAAGGATGCTTATAACTTAACGAATGAGAAAAAAAATGAGGTGTCAAGTTATCAGAATACAAATATTTCTTTAGGTGTCTTTGTTTTAACTCCAGAAACACGTGTAGGCTCACAATTATTTAAAGTTAGTGCAACGCAAAAATTACCTTGGTTTGGAGAATTTTCTGCAAAAAAGAAAGTTATCGATAAACTCTCTGAAATTAAGAAAAATGAAATTTCTTTATCTAAAAAAGGTATAGAATATAAAGTTGCACAAGCGTATTATCAACTTTATGAACAAATTGCAATTACAGCTATCTTAAAAGAAAACAAGCAGATTTTAAAAACCTATGAAAACATGGCATTGTCTGCACTTACTAATAATAGAGCAACAATGAGTGATGTTTTACGTATTAGAGTTCAAAAAAACGAATTACACAGCAAAATATTTCAAAACTTAAATAGTATAGAAATTTTAAGTAAAAATTTTAATAGGCTTTTACAAAGGGACAAAAATATAGCACTAAATATAGTAGATAGTTTAAGTATCTTAGATATATCTATTCAAAAATTATCGACAAAAAATCATCCAAGTCTTACTAAAATTAAAAATATGGATGCAGTTTATGATGCACAAAAAGAGGTGATTACTATTGATAAAAAACCAAAAATCACTATTGGTTTAGATTATTTATTGGTTAATAAACGTACAGACATTGCAGTTTTTCAAAACGGAAAAGATATACTGATGCCAAAAGTATCTATTGGTATTCCGTTATTCAATAAAAAATATAGCTCTCAATCCAAACAATTAAAACTACAGAAAGAAATGCTAAAAGATAAAATTGAAAATCAAAAAACGCTCTTAGAAATTGCTTTAGAAACTGCTGTTTTAACTTATAAAAATGCTGTTTTATCTGTGAGTGCTTCACAAAAAAACAAAATAGAAATTCAAAGAGCTATTAATGTAGATTTAAAAGCCTACGAAACAGGTATTTTAGATTATGATAAAATTTTACGCTTACAAATTCAAAAAATTAGATTTCAATTGATGGAAATTAAGGCGATTAAAGACGTATTTATAGCAAAATCAAAAATTGATTATTTAACAGAATAAAAAATATCATTATTATGAAAACAAAACAAATTATTATAGGAATTGCTCTTTTAATTTCAGGAATCCTTGTAGGAAAATACGTTTTAGGCAATAATACATCAGAAATAACAAACACCCATCAAAATAAAACTAAAGAGCAACATTGGATGTGTTCTATGCACCCTCAAATAGATATGCCAACATTTGGTAGTTGCCCTATTTGTGGTATGGATTTAATTCTAAAAGAAGCTGCCAACAACAAAAATCTTTCTAAAAACTCTTTTAAAATGAGTAAAAATGCTATGGCATTGGCAAATATAGAAACTACAATTGTAGGAGAATCAGAAACGGATGACAACTCAAATAAGACATTAAAGCTATCTGGTAAAATTATGGTAAATAACAATGTTTCTGCCATACAAACAGCACATTTTGGAGGTAGAATTGAAAAATTATATTTTAAAAGCAAAGGTAGTTTTGTTAAAAAAGGAACTCTTATTGCAAGTATTTACTCACCCCAATTAGTAACCACACAAAATGAATTGATTGAAGCTTTAAATGTGAAGGAAATTCAACCAGAATTATACAAAGCTGTTAGAAATAAATTAAAACTTTGGAAAATTTCTGAAAAACAAATTCAACAAATAGAACACTCCAAGAAAGTAGTCACAAATTTTAATATATACGCTAATGTTTCAGGTAGCATAGAGCAATTTTTCTCAGATGAAGGAAATCATGTAAAAGAAGGAGCACCCCTTTTTAAAGTTTCAAATTTAAGTAGCGTTTGGGCAGTTTTTGATGTGTATGAACAAGATATTAAAAACTTAAAATTAGGGCAGATAGTTACTGTAAAATTAAATGCTTATCCTGATAAAAAAATCAAAGCTACAATTAATTTTATAGCCCCAAACTTAAATACAAATACAAGAACTGTTTCCGTTAGAGCCACTTTAATTAATACAAAAAACAGTTTAAAACCCGGAATGTTACTTATTGGTATTGTAGATTTAAAAGGTGTTTTAATTAGTAAATCTGATTTTATTTCTGTCCCTAAAACAGCTGTTATGTGGACAGGAAAACGATCTATTGTATATGTGAAAATTGATAAAAATAACTCCATTTTTGAATTAAGAGAAGTAAAACTGGGAGCTTCTGTTGGTGAAAATTACCAAATTTTATCTGGTTTATCTAACGGAGAAGAAGTTGTTACCAATGGGGCTTTTACTGTTGATGCTACTGCACAATTACAAGGAAAAAACTCTATGATGTCTCCTAAAAAAGAGGATAAAAGCAAAGGGATATCAGAAAAAAGAATTAAAAAAATAGTTGTAAATAAGAAGTTTGTTTATCAATTAAATAATGTTTTTCAAAATTATATTTCTCTTAAAAACGGATTGGTTTTAACGGATGCAAAAAAAGTAAATAGAACAGCAAAAACAACCTTAATTAGTTTGCAAAAAGTACAAATGAAGTTGCTAAAAAATCCAGAAGCTCATACTATTTGGATGAATCATAAAAAAGAAATAAAAAACGCATTAGAAATCATTAAAAAAGAAAATGATGTTGAAAAACAACGAACTGTATTTATCGAATTATCTAACTCAATGATTGTTCTTGCCAACACTTTTGGAGTACATGCAACTATTTATGTACAACATTGCCCAATGGCAAACAACAACAAAGGTGCAGATTGGTTAAGTTATGACGAAAAAATAAAAAACCCTTATTTTGGAGATAAAATGTTGAGTTGTGGAGATATAAAACAAATAATAAAGAGTTCTTTATAATTTTTATTAGCCTAAATTAGCTATAAGAAACTGTAATATTTGTTATAAAAATCAAAATAATTTCACCTACATATTTTGTAAGATATTATTTTAATTGTTTTATATATAAAGTATCAATTTTTAATTCAGATTGTAGCCATTTTCTAAACTCTACTTCTTTTATATTTATAATACTGTCATTTAGGTTTGTATTCCATGCAATACTTACTTGAGGTATTGTATCTATATTAATAAAATCTTTGGTGGCTAAAATATTAGCATACCTAATTTGATGAATATCACCAAATCTAATTTTTGCATCCTTCGCAATTCTACTAAATGCAATAGCTTTTTCATCTTTTGCTTTGGCATTTAACTCTATTCGTTGGTTTAAAGCTGTAATTTTATTTTGTAATTCGTCAATCTCTTTTTGAAGTCCTTTAACAATATTTTTACTTTCTTTTAATTCTTGCCTTTTTTCTTTATACGCAGTGGTAATCAACTCAAAACTTTTGGTATCACTCCCTTTAATTTTTAAAATAAAATCTGTAAGGTTTGGATATTTTTTTATGTCATTTAAATCATTTGTTAAAAAACTTTTAGTAGCATCTGTAGTTTCATTAAAAAAGTTAAGTTTTATCACTTTATCTTTTATTTCTACATCGTATTCTATTAGTTGTAAGTCTTTATTATTTTTTACATCATTTTTTATAAAATTAGCTATTTGATTTTTTATTTTACTTTCTTTATATATATTAATAAAAGTAAAAATAGCAGGAATCATAACTAAAAAAGCAACAAAAGAGGTCAATTGGGCAATACGTTTTCTTCTTGTTGAATTTACATATTTCAG
>CAZZPG010000080.1:0-8684 GCA_964655975.1 uncultured Flavobacteriaceae bacterium | reverse complement strand
CCATAGCTATTCATGGTCATACTAACTTCTGGTTTGTTCATTTGGCTATATACTTGTGAGGCATCTACAATAACATCTCCTTCAATGGTTGGTTTGTCATTTCTATTAGATTTAATAGCGTACAACCCAATAATTTCAGTACCATTTGCTCCTTTATTAGCTTTGTAATCCCATAAAAATTTTACAAATTTTAATTCGTTTGGTAATAAGGCTCTTACTTGTTTATTGGTTAATAGTTTGTTTACCATAGCTGTATCTACTACTTTGGCTTGTGCAATTAAAGAGCTAGATTGTTCTTGGTTTCTTGCAACATTTGGTAATAAATAGGTAAATAAAGATTTTTGTTTTACTGCAGTAGAGTCTTTGTTTTTTCCTAAAAGATTGTCAATATCATCTTTTTTAGTAATAGTATCTTTTTTTATTTCAGGCTGGTCTTCTTTAAGTATTTCTGCAACTTTATTATTAGCTGAAAATAAAAAACCTTGTACTTCTGTATTGGTAAATACTTCCCAAAATTGTAATTTGGCAGTACTGGTTAATAATTTTCTTACACGCTCAATATCTTTAGCTCCTGGTAATTCAATTTGAATTCTACCAGAGTTTCCAATACGTTGTATGTTGGGTTGTGTAACACCAAATTTATCAATCCTACTACGTAAAACTTCAAAAGCAGTTTTAATAGAACTGTTAATTTCTTCTTGAAGAACTGGTTTAACTTCGTTGTTTGTTTTGTTAAAGTTAATTTTTTCACGTAAGGATTTTGTGCCAAAAATAGCAGGGTCACTTAACTTAATTGTACCGTTTGCTTCTTTTTCAAAAGCATCAAAGAATAAGTTTAAATAAGTGTCTGAACTATTTTTTTGAGCTTTATCAGCTGTTACTAAAGCTTTATTAAAAACAACACTTTTAGAATTGTTAGATAATCCTACCAAAATATCTCTTACAGAAACTTGTAATATAGCATTAATACCTCCTTTTAAATCAAGACCCAAGTTCATTTCTTTTTCCTTGATGTCATTATAATTAAATTTAGCAAATCCTACATTTACAACTTCTTTGTTTGCTACACTATCTAAATATTTTCTTTCAAAATTAGCAATTTCTCTTCCGTTATTTTTCGGTGAATTTTGTAAAGCATATTCTTTAGCGTCATCTTCTACTTTGTTAGCAAAAAACGTAAATGATAATTGATATAAACTCACTAATCCAAAAAGGATTGCGAATAATTTAATAAGTCCTTTGTTTTGCATTTTATTTTATTTTATTTCGACTTGTTTTTAAAAACGTGCAAATATAGTATTTCAAACAGGAGTAACCAATTCTTTTGGTACTTTTATAAAGGATTAAGTGCAACAGTTTTAGTTAAAATTAGTTAAAAATACTTTGTTAGGTATTTTATACTGTAATATTTTTTAGGCTATTATTTAATATATTAATACTCACGTTTTTTTTAGTTTTTGAAAGACTAATACAAGACTCTAAATTTAATTGTACCGTCTATTTCTTTTAAATTTTTTATTACTCTTTTATTATATTCTTTATTAACATCTGTAATTACATATCCTACTTTATCATCGGTAGATAGGTATTGACCTGTAATATTTAATTTATATTTTGCTAATATTTTGTTGATTTTTGCCATGACTCCTGGTATATTTTGATGGATATGTAAAAACCTGTGTGCATTTAAGTGTTTTGGTAAACGAATGTTTGGGAAATTTACTGCATCAACTGTATTCCCAGAATTAATGTATGCCATTATTTTATTTGGAATAAAATAGGCAATATCTTTTTGAGCCTCTTCTGTACTACCACCAATATGAGGTGTTAAAATTACATTAGGTAATCCTTTTATTTCTGTGTAAAAATTACCATTTTCTCTAGGTTCTATAGGATATACATCTACTGCGGCACCTGCTAATTTATTAGATTTTAAGGCATTTTTTAAGGCGACCATATCAACTACAAATCCACGAGAAAGGTTAATTAATATTGCTCCGTCTTTCATTTGAGAAAATTCTTTTTTTCCAATAAAATTTTTATTGGTAGCATTGTCATCAATATGTAAGGTAATTACATCAGAAAGAGCTAATAAATCTTTTAGTTTTTCTATTTTTGTTGCATTTCCAAGAGCTAATTTATCTTCTATATCATAATAATACACATCCATACCTAGGGCTTCGGCTAAAATAGATAGCTGTTTCCCAATGTTTCCGTAGCCTATAATTCCTAATTTTTTACCACGAACCTCTCGAGAGCCTTGAGTGGTTTTATTCCAAATTCCTTTATGCAACTCTGTGCTTCGTTTAAAAACACTACGCATAAGCATAATAATTTCACCAATTGCCAGTTCTACTACAGAGCGTGTATTGCTATATGGTGCGTTAAATACTACAATTCCATTTTTTTTGGCAGTTTCTAAATCAATTTGTTTTGTGCCAATACAAAAGGCACCAATTACCATTAATTTTTCTGCAATATTTAGTACTTTTTTGGTTATTTGAGTTTTAGAACGAATTCCTAAAACATGTACTTCTTTTATTTTTTCTATCAATTCATCTTCAGACAAGCTTTTTGAAACGGTTTCTACTGTAAATCCATCTTCAGATAATTTAGAAAAAGCATCTGGATGCACATTTTCTAGCAATAAAATTTTAATTCTATGTTTTGGAAAAGAAATACTACGGGGTAATTTATTTACATATAAAAATTCATCTAAATTTGGCGCAATATAATCTGCATTTTTTATGGTTTTACCTCTTGTAATATTCTCTGTGTAGGCAAAAAAGGTATCTGCAACACCAGCTTCTTTGGTCACATAATCACTATATCCATCTCCAATTACCTGCACTTCTCCTTGTAGCTGTAAATCTCTTAAACACTGCACTTTACCGTTGTGTTCTGATAGTATATTACCTTTGTCAAAACCAATGATTACATCATCTTTATCAAAACGAAATGTATTTGCAAATACACGTTTAGAAGGTATATTGTATGCAGATACGATAGGATCAATAAATTCTTTAAATCCACAAGAAATTACATAAATATCATCAGAAAAATTTTTAAAAAATTCTTTATTTCTTTCTATTGATGGAGATACTTTTTGTTTTAATGATGAAATTAATAAAGATAAATCAGATTTTTTAGCATTTAGTAATTTGATACGTTTTTCTAATGATTGTGTAAAAGAAATATCGCCATCAATTCCTTGATTGGTAATGTGAATAATTTCTTGAATAATTTCTTCTTTTTTCGGATTGTTTACCAAGGTGATTTCTGCTAAAACATCTAATGCTTCTACTCTTGTTAGGGTACTATCAAAATCAAAAACAAAACTTCTTTTTACTGTATTCATAGTGCTTTTTATTGAAGAAGCGAAAGTACAAAGGTTATTATTAAAAGTGAAGAATGTTTGTGGTTTTGTTATAAAAAGGATACTTTTTAAAGTTTTAACTATCAATTAATAATAATTTATTGATAATTGAGATGCTTTATCTAACAATCATTAAAAGTAAGAGCCACCAAAAAGTAGGTACGGCATCTATCCAAAAAGAACTATAATACTTATTTTGATGTTCTTTGGTTTTCATCAATAAAAATAATATTACAAAAAACATACCTAAAAACACGTTTTTAAAATAAACATTAGGAGCAATTCTAAACTCTAAAAATAGTGTAATTAAAAGTAAAACAAAGCCTACTTTTTTTGCTTTAAAAACACCTATAATTTGTGGAATGGTTTTTAGCAAATCATTATCATATCTCATATCTCTAATATCAAATGGGATGAGTAAAATTAAAATAATTAAAAAACGTTGCATACACATTAGAAGACTGATAGAATCTATCTGATTTTGTACATCAAAGACAGGGATTAACACAGTTACTCCTGCCCAAACCAAAGCAATAATCATATTTTTTATAAATGCGATGTTCCGTAAGTTTCTTTGAAATCCACTTAAAAAAGGAATGGCATACAAAACTGTAAGCAAGCTAAAAGGCACAAAAAAAAGCTGTGTTTTTAAAGATAATTGTAGTATATAATAGACTGTTGCTCCTAAAGAAATGACAGAAAAAACTTGAATACTTTTTAATGATTTTGTCAAGTTTTTATGATGTAATTTAGAAACCTCTACATATTTTACAAAATTATACCCAAAAATAGTTCCGTAAAAAATTACATAATCCAAAGGCTCATTATAAGGAAGCTGAAAATACAATTCTGTAATTCTAACAAAAGCATACGCCATCAATCCTAAATGAATGCTAGCATTGATATAAAAATTAAAAAGATTTTTTACAAAATTCATTTTGCAAAAATAATCTTTCTAAAATAACTGATAAATGTCTTAAAAAAATCTCTTTTATAAACCCATTCATTTTACTACTTTTGGGAAGCAAAAATAAACAACATATAATGAATACAAATTCGTTTCAATTAAGACATATCGGTTCAAATAAAACCGAACAAAAAAAAATGTTATCAACTATTAAGGCAGATAATTTAGAACAACTCATCTTTGAAACCATCCCAGATGATATTCGCTTAAAACAACCATTAGATTTAGCACCTGCCATGAGCGAATATAAGTACCTTAATCATATTAAAACACTTGCAAACAAAAATAAAATATATAAAAGTTACATTGGTTTAGGGTATAATGAAACGTTTTTACCACCAGTAATCCAACGAAATATTTTAGAAAACCCAGGGTGGTACACTGCCTACACACCCTACCAAGCAGAAATAGCCCAAGGAAGGTTAGAAGCCTTGTTAAATTACCAAACCATAATTTGCGATTTAACAGGAATGCCTTTAGCAAATGCCTCATTATTAGACGAAGGAACTGCAGCTGCAGAAGCTATGGCAATGTTGTTTGACGTTAGAGAAAGAGCACAAAAAAAAGAAAATATTGTTAAGTTTTTTATTTCTGAAAAAGTGCTACCACAAACTATTGCTATTTTACAAACTAGAGCAAAACCAATAGGAGTAGAATTAGTGATTGGTAATCATACTAATTTTGATTTTTCGAATGATTTTTACGGAGCAATCGTCCAATACCCTGCAAAACACGGACAAGTTTTTGATTATACTGACTTTATTACCAAAGCCCACCAAAACAATATAAAAGTTGCTGTTGCAGCAGATATCTTATCGTTGGTAAACTTAAAAGCACCTGCAGAATTTGGTGCAGATGTGGTGGTAGGAACTACACAGCGTTTTGGTATTCCGTTAGGTTTTGGAGGACCTCATGCAGGTTATTTTGCTACACAAGAAAAATATAAACGTAGTATACCTGGTCGTATTATTGGTGTTACCAAAGATGTTAATGGAGGTAGAGCTTTACGCATGGCATTACAAACTAGAGAACAACATATAAAAAGAGAAAAAGCAACATCAAATATTTGTACTGCACAAGTATTGTTGGCAGTTATGGCAGGTATGTACGTAGTATATCATGGTAAAAACGGCATGCAATTTATTGCCAATCAGGTACATACAGCAACGGTTACTTTGGCTAAAACCTTAAAAAATTTAGGTTTTGAACAAACCAATACCAGTTATTTTGATACGATTGTAATAAAAGTAGAATCAAAAATTTTACGCCCAATTGCAGAAAAAAATAACATTAACTTTCACTATATTGATGATGAAACTATTTCAATCTCATTAAACGAAACTGTTGGATTGAATGAGATAAATGCCATTGTAGATTGTTTTGAGCAAGCGTTTAATATTGTTGATAGAACTGTGGTAGATTTTATTTCTTCGGATGATATAATCCCTACAAATTTAAAAAGAAACACCCCTTTTTTAGAGAATGATATATTTAATACGTATCAATCAGAAACAGAAATGATGCGTTATATTAAGAAATTAGAACATAAAGATTTATCATTAAATCACTCAATGATTTCTTTGGGTTCTTGTACTATGAAGTTAAACGCAGCATCAGAAATGTTGCCTTTAAGTAATCCACAATGGGGAAATATTCATCCGTTTGTACCACCAAACCAAGCTGAAGGATATAGAGAGGTTTTAAGTAACCTAGAGAATCAATTGAGTGTAATTACTGGTTTTGCAGCTACCTCTTTACAACCAAACTCTGGTGCTCAAGGAGAATATGCTGGTTTAATGATAATTAGAGCCTATCACAAATCTAGAGGAGAATCTCATAGAAACGTATGTTTAATTCCTGCTTCTGCACATGGTACTAATCCTGCATCAGCAGTAATGGCAGGTATGAAGGTGGTCGTTACCAAAACAGATAAACATGGTAATATTGATGTTACAGACTTAAAAGAAAAAGCTAAATTGCACAAAGAAAATTTAGCCGCTTTAATGGTTACTTATCCATCAACTCACGGAGTTTTTGAAAAAGCCATTGTAGAAATTACACAGATAATTCACAATAACGGCGGTCAAGTTTATATGGATGGTGCAAATATGAATGCACAAGTAGGATTGACCAATCCTGCAACCATTGGAGCTGATGTTTGTCACTTAAATCTACACAAAACATTTGCCATTCCACACGGTGGTGGTGGCCCAGGTGTAGGCCCTATTTGTGTTGCACCTCAGTTGGTAGAATTTTTGCCGTCAAATCCTATAATACAAACAGGAGGAAATAATGGAATAACTGCCATTTCTGCAGCTCCCTTTGGCTCTGCATTGGTCTGTTTAATTTCTTATGGGTATATTGCTATGTCTGGTGCAGATGGATTGACAAACTCCACAAAAAACGCCATTTTAAATGCCAATTATATAAAAGAACGTTTACACGGTTCTTATGAAACCCTGTATTCTGGCGAAATGAATAGAGCAGCACACGAAATGATTTTAGATTGTAGAGATTTTAAACAACACGGTGTAGAGGTTATTGATATAGCCAAACGTTTGATGGATTACGGATACCACGCACCAACCGTTTCATTTCCTGTGGCAGGAACTTTAATGGTAGAGCCTACTGAATCTGAAAACAAAGCAGAATTAGACCGTTTTTGTGATGCAATGATTTCTATCAGAAAAGAGATTGATGCCTGTTCTAAAGAAGATACAAATAACGTATTAAAAAACGCACCTCATACACAAAAAATGCTTACTTCTGATGATTGGACGCTTCCATATACTAGAAAAGAAGCTGCTTTTCCGTTAGATTATATTGCAGACAATAAATTTTGGCCTTCAGTTAGAAGAGTAGATGATACTTTTGGTGACAGAAACTTAGTGTGTTCTTGTAATCCTATTGAAGATTATATATAGTTATTTTTGCAAAAAATAAGTGTTTTACTAAATTTTTTGATTCTTTTTAGAATTGCTTTCAAAATTAAATTTTTACATTGGGTAATGGCAATTATTGATTTAAAAAGAGTAAAACCTTAAAATTTATTTTTTTAATGTAAATCTTTCAATATTTTTATTTTTAATGAAACCGTTTCTTCCATTTTTATAAAAAGAACTACCAAGTTGTATAATTTGTGTGATGAGTTGAGCGAGGTTACTTGCTTAGATTGAAATCTCGAATAAGCATTTTTGTAAATTTAGTTGCTCCAATATGATTTAAATGTGTTAGGTCTTTAAAATTAATACCTACACTTGCCCAAGCTTCTATCCAATTGTCAATAAAAAAATTATAATATTTAAAGAAACCTAAAAGACCGAGATTAAAGAGTAAACTAATCCAAAGAAAATATTTTCTTTTTTGTTGTTTCTTCGTTTTTTGGATTTGTAAACCAATTGTATAATCTACCAAAGTACTTAATAGAATTAAAAAAAGAAACCTCCAATCCCACCAGCCATAAAAAACATAACTAGCTACTAAGATTAAAATATTTTGTGATTTTAGTTTTTTGATAACAAACCAATACCCTATAAAAACTATAGGTAAGAAGATTAGAAAATCAAAAGAATTAAATAGCACATTTACTTTTTTACCAGAAAAAACAAAAATACATTTTTATTTTTTCTGTTCTATTTTTATTTCCTGCAAAGTTTTATTTGATGAAATCATTTTAGAACAGATTTTTTTTCGCAACTCCAAAATATCTTCATCAAAGTATTTTGTCCATTGATGTGTGCTTAGCAAATGCTGTATTTGTTTTTCCCTTTTTTGAGCATCAACCAATGTAAACAAAAAGAAATCACTTTTTATTTTATTTTTTATATGATGGATTTGAGTTGTATTAGAATCAATATCAACTGTTAGATAAAAAGATTTTTCGGTTTCATGGAGTGGATAAAAATCTGTCCATTTTGCAAAACCAACTACGTATTTCTGATTTTTATAATCAGATGTTTGCTTAATTTTCCAACGGCAATTGGCTACACGCCCCCAATGATTGGAGTATCTGTACACACCATCATCAGTATAACTGTAATTGCTACCTTTTTTACTGGTATAATGAATGGTTTTTTGGTTGAAAACGGTTTCATCACATTGTAAAAATTCGCAGTAAGTGTGTTTAAAAAAGTTGTGTTGAGTGTAGGGTTTCATTTTTTCAATCAATAGGTTCCTGCTTTCGCAGGAATGACAAGTAGCAAAAATAAAAAACGCAACCAATTAAATGATTGCGTTTTTAAATTTAGTTAAAAGAAGTGAAAAATTTACTTAACTTCTTCAAAGTCTACGTCTTCTACGTTATCACTTTCATTAGAAGCATCTTCTTGTGGTGCATCTTGT
>CAZZPG010000079.1:0-8723 GCA_964655975.1 uncultured Flavobacteriaceae bacterium | reverse complement strand
AATTGGCAAAATACCTGTATAAAAAACTACTTTCCCTCCTGGTAAACACCAAGCATTTATATTTTTGTTTTCAATTAAATTAAACTCCCATTTATAAGAATTAGCTTCTTTAATCATATTATTTGTTCTCATAAACCTATCTACAGCAGAGGCTATTTTTGCTCCAATTCTTTTAACTTGGTTCGTTTTAACTAAATTATTAGATTTTTTATTTTTTTTTAAAAACCCTCTATATTGTGCAAAACTTGCAGGTAATATTTGGGTGTCATTTACAAAGTTTACACGTTTTCGTCCTGTTATAGGCACTGTTGAGCAGTCTATAAAAAGTAATGATACAAAGGCTAAGGCAAATAATTTTTTCATTTTTTTTTGATTGTTTTGTTTAATTTTTTAAAATTACATATTCTATCTTTATCCAAAAAATTTTTATAGATGAATTTATTAAAATCTTCTAAAAATCCTACTCCTAACGTTTATCAATTTTAAAAATCAATGAAAAATATCATCTTAGTTATTATTATAGCATCCCTTAATGGTAGAAATGGTTGTACTAGAAATAATTATGTAGATAGTAGCAGATATTGAAGGGGCTACAAAAATGTTGATAGACAATTGTTAAAAAAAAATCTACGAATAACTAAAAACTAAACACTAATAATTATATTTGTACTTCAAAAAAGAAGACAAAGCACTATGTTTAATAATTTAAGCGAAAAGTTAGATAAAGCATTACACACCCTAAAAGGTCATGGAAAAATTACAGAAGTAAACGTTGCAGAAACACTAAAAGAAGTCCGTAGAGCTTTATTAGATGCAGATGTTAATTTTAAAATTGCCAAAGATTTTACAAAAAGAGTACAAACCAAAGCTTTAGGACAAGACGTATTAACTACGTTAAACCCTGGGCAATTAATGGTGAAATTAGTAAAAGATGAACTGACTGATTTGATGGGTGGAGACACTGTAGGAATTAATTTAGGAGGGTCTCCAACCATTATTTTAATGTCTGGTTTACAAGGGTCTGGTAAAACTACATTTTCGGGTAAATTGGCTAATTTCCTTAAAAACAAGAAAGAAAAACAAGTATTATTGGTAGGTTGCGATGTCTATCGTCCTGCAGCCATTAATCAATTACAAGTTGTAGGAGAACAAATTGGTGTTGAAGTTTATGCCGAGGTTGGGAATCAAAATCCTGTTGAAATTTCTAAAAACGCCATCAAACACGCAAAAGAAAATGGCAAAAATGTAGTAATTATAGATACTGCGGGTCGTTTAGCTGTTGATGAAGAAATGATGACCGAAATTTCTAACATCCATAAAGCTGTAAATCCACAAGAAACCTTATTTGTAGTAGATTCTATGACAGGGCAAGATGCTGTAAATACTGCCAAAGCCTTTAATGATATATTAAATTTTGAAGGAGTTGTTCTTACAAAATTAGATGGAGATACTCGTGGAGGAGCCGCTTTATCAATAAAATCTGTAGTAGATAAACCAATTAAGTTTATTGGTACAGGAGAAAAGATGGATGCCATTGATGTTTTTCATCCAGATAGAATGGCAGATCGTATTTTAGGAATGGGAGACGTAATTTCTTTAGTAGAACGTGCCCAAGAACAATACGATGAGGAGGAAGCAAGAAAATTACAAAAGAAAATTGCTAAAAATCAGTTTGGTTTTGATGACTTTTTAAGTCAAATACAACAAATCAAAAAAATGGGTAGCATGAAAGATTTGGTGGGTATGATACCTGGTGCTGGTAAAGCCATGAAAGATGTAGATATAGATGATGATGCATTTAAAGGCATTGAAGCCATTATACACTCTATGACACCCAATGAAAGAAGTACACCAACAAGCATAAATGCTAGTAGAAAGAAAAGAATTGCCAAAGGATCTGGAACAACTGTACAAGAAGTAAATCAATTAATGAAACAATTTAACCAAATGAGCAAGATGATGAAAATGATGCAAGGAGGAGGAGCAGGAGGTAGAAAAATGATGCAAATGATGAAAGGAATGCGTTAAGCACCTTCCTAAAATATTTCAGCCCCTTTTACACAATATATAAATAACTGTAAATTGATGACTGTAACCTAAAAACTCACAAAATATGATTCTATTAGACGGAAAAAAAACAGCAGCAGATATTAAAGAAGAAATTGCTTTTGAAGTAATTGAGCTTAAAAATCAAGGAAAAAAAACACCTCATTTAGCAGCTATAATTGTGGGAAATGATGGTGCAAGTTTAACCTATGTAAATGCCAAAGTAAAAGCTTGTGATAGAGTTGGGTTTGAATCTACACTTATTAGATTACCAAAAACCGTTACCGAAGAAGATTTACTAAATGAAATTAATATTTTAAATATAGATACTGATATTGATGGTTTTATCGTTCAACTACCCTTACCCAAACATATTAATGAACAAAAGATATTAATGGCAATAAATCCTGATAAAGATGTAGATGGTTTTCATCCAACCAATGTTGGTAAAATGACTTTAAATCTGCCTACATTTATCTCTGCAACACCTTTCGGAATTTTAGAATTGTTAGATAGATACAACGTAGAAACTTCTGGTAAACATGTAGTTGTAATTGGCAGAAGCCATATTGTAGGTAGCCCAATGAGTATTTTATTATCGCAAAAACGGACAAAAGGAAATGCTACCGTTACCCTAACCCATAGTAGAACCAAAAACCTAAAAGAACTTACTTTACAAGCTGATATTATTGTAGCTGCTTTAGGAATTCCTGAATTTTTAAAAGCAGATATGGTTAAGGAAAATGTTACCATTATTGATGTAGGTATCACTCGAATTGCAGACAGCAGAAAGAAACGTGGCTACCGTTTAGCAGGTGATGTTCATTTTAAATCTGTTTCTAAAAAAGCAGCATTTATTACTCCAGTACCTGGTGGTGTTGGGCCTATGACTATTGCAATGTTATTAAAAAATACGCTATTATCTGTTAAAAGAAAATACCAGTAGCTACGGCACTTAACTCTCTAGCTCTTAGTGTTTTGATTGTAAAATCTGAATATTTCTTTTTATGTAAATAAGCTCCCAATACCAAGGTTCTTCTTTTATTATTATGTTAATGTTATGTTAAATACTATTAATCTTAGTAACAAAGAGAACTCTTATTGAGTCTATAATTTACATCAAATAAACTAAACAATGAAAAAAACACTCGTAGTTTTTCTTTTTATAGCAAGTACAAACTCTTTTAGTCAATTCGCTAAAAAACATCTTGCAAAACCTGGAGTTATCTTTGGAAAAGTGATTGACAAAAAAACAAAAGAACCACTTCCTTATGTAAATATTACCATAACAGATACTGCAAAAAAAATTATTACTGGTGGTATTACTAATGAAAAAGGTTTTTTTAAAGTAAACGATATACCTAAAGGAACTAGCCTCTTAGAAATTCAATATATCGGGTATAAAAAGTATTCTAAAACCATTTCTATCAATAGGAAAAGTAAAAAAATAAATCTTGGTACTATTTTATTAGAAGAAGATACTGCAAACTTAGACGAAGTTGTTGTGAGAGCAGAACTTTCTACTGTTGTACAAAAAGTGGATAGAAAGGTAATAAATGTAGGTAAAGATTTAACCTCTGCAGGCACAACTGCATCAGAATTGTTAAACAATGTACAATCTGTAAGTGTAGATAGTCAAACAGGACAAATTAGTTTACGTGGCAACAACAATGTGCGTGTTTTGGTAGATGGAAAACCTACCAATATTCCTGTTGCTCAATTGTTACAACAAATACCCTCTACATCTATAAAAAGTATTGAACTAATTACCAATCCATCAGCAAAATACAATCCAGAAGGTATGAGTGGGATTATCAATATAATCTTACATAAAAATGCAAATATTGGTTTTAATGGAAATTTAAATACTGGTATAACTCATGGAGTAAATACTAAGTTTAACGGCTCTTTAAATATGAATTATAAAACGGGTAAAGTAAATTTTTATACTAACTACGGATATAATACTGGTAAAAGTGATAATTTTGGAAATGTTACCAGAACAGGTGTTAACGCATCTAGACAAGAATTTACATTTAATGGAAAAAACACCTCTCATCTCTTAAAACTAGGAGCAGATGTGTATTTAAATGATAAGAATACGTTATCTTTTTATACAACACAAAATTTTAATAACGGTTTATTTTTTGGAAATACCAAAGTTTTTAAAAATGAAAATTTAGTAATACATGCTCCTAACAAATCGGATACTAATAATGGAAAATCTAGTACATACAACATAAATTACAAACTAGATTTTAATAAAGAAGGACATAGTATTGAGTTAGAAGCTACTTTTTCTAATTCAAAATCTCCAGAAAAAGCAAGTTATAAAGAGTTAATTAGTGCTAATTCTTACACTAATCTTATAACCAATAAGAGAAATAATACCTTGTTAAATATAGATTATACAAACCCTATCTCTAAAAACGGAAAATTAGAATTGGGTACAGAAATTAGAATCAATAAAACTACAAATAACAATATAACTACACAAATTGGTTTTAACAACTCTTCTTTTACATACGATAGATATATATACTCTGGATACATCAATTATGTTCATAAATTTGATAAAATTACTATGCAATTAGGAGCAAGATTAGAGCAATATGATGTAAAAGGTAACTTTATAGATGGAGTAACTTTTAAAGACTACACTGATAATATTTTTAGTGTATATCCATCAGCATTTTTCACCTATAATCCATCAGAAAAAAACCAATGGCAAATAAGTTATAGTAGAAGGGTTGATAGACCATCAATAAAACAAGTAAATCCAATTAGAGAATGGAGTACTCCTTTAATTACCTCAATTGGTAACCCAAGCTTAAAACCTCAATTTACCAATTCTTATGAAATAAATTATACAAGAAGAATTAAAAAAGGCTCTATCACTTTCGGAGCTTTTTACAGAAAAGTAAATGATGAAATTTCTACAATTATTTACGCAGACCCAAATGATTTTACTGGCACTAAACAAATAAAATCTGATGATAATTTTGTTGGAAATAGCAGATATGGTTTAGAATTATCTGGCAATTACAGAATAGCTAAATGGTGGAGAGCAAATGCAAGTTTAGATTATTATTCTCAAACTCAAAAAGGGGTGGTTAGTAACGTACAAAAAGAAGTGAAAAACAATACGTTTAATGCAAGAATTAGCAACAGTTTTACAGCAACCAAAAAATTACGATTTCAATTATTTGCTTTGTATAGGGGCTCAAATGAAAGTTTACAGTTTGATGTTGCCCCAATGTGGATGATAAATACTGGTGCTAGTTTAAGAATTTTAAAAGGAAAAGGAAACCTAACTTTTAGAGTTAATGATATTTTTAAAGGAATGAAATTTAAGTTTAAATCTATAGAACCTTTTACACAATCAGGGCAATTTAATTGGGAAAGTAGAACCGTATACATCGGTTTTAACTATCGATTTGGTAGTGGAAAAAACAAAGCAAAAAGAAGAAAAAGAAGAGATAATAATGAAAAAAAAGGTGGTGGTGGATTCCTATAATATCCCTAAATAATTATTTGAATAAAAAAGGGATAGTTAATTAACTATCCCTTTTTTTATTTAAGCTAATCTATCATAGCAAAAATTTAAAGAATAGTTCTTTTAAAACTTCTTTGCTTTTCACATCGGTTCTACTTAAAAAAAGTAATAATTTATACTACCTTTTAATCTAAAATTTCTTACCAAAGAAACTCTCTCTAATAAAAGAACGCCTTAATTAAACCAAATAATAAACGATTTCATCTTTGCTAAATCTGGTATTTGCTCTAAACTCACCTTTTCTGTACTGAATTCTTTGAGCCCTAACTCTTCTTTATCTATGGCTATAGTAGCATTTAAATCATCTAAAAAAAGTGTTGCTGATGAAAATGAGGTTTCTACTTTATTTACGTTATTATTTAATCTAATTTCTGAAAATGTAGACTCTATGTTCGTTCCATTTTCTGTTTTATAACGTTTATCAAAAATTTGAATACTTTTAATTGTTGATGTAGAGTCTAATTGCTCTTTTGGAATAATGGTAAGTAAATGTTTCCCTCCTTTTTCATAAATAAGATATTCATCATCATCTTGAAAATAATTATCTCCCAAAGATCCTTCGCTTAAATTTTTAACAATAGAATCTTTTTTAAAAATTTTTTCTAATTGTTGTATGGTCGTTGCAGGGGTTAAAGTACCTACTTTTCCTTTTATTATTTTAAAATTATTATTATTCCCACAACTTATTAAAATTATTGTCAGAAAAAAAAGTAGTGTTGGTAATAGATATTTTTTGTTCATTTTATTCATTTTCTTGTTTATCGAATTACTTTTTTTAAAATACCAAAAACACTTCTTATAAATGTTGCACTGGTAAGCACTTTTATTAGTGGGTTTTGGCGTGTACTTTTCCTTCTTGTAGCTACTCTCTTAAGCTCTTTTTTATTTTCCTTTTCTTTTTGTGCTTTTTCTGTGACTTTGTTTATCTTTTCTATCTTACTATTTAACATTTCATAAGCACTTTTTCTATCCACTTCATTATTGTATTTGGGTATTAAACGAGAGTTATCTAAGACCTGTTTTATTTCTTTAGGGGTTAATACATCCATTCTACTCATAGGAGCACGCAACATAGTTCTTGCTAGTGGGGTTGGTATTCCTTTTTCATTTAAAACCGATACAAAAGCCTCTCCTATTCCTAGCTGTGTTAAAACCTCACTGGTATTATAATATTCCGAGTCTGGGTAATTTTCTGCAGCTAATTTGATTGCTTTTCTATCTTTTGCTGTAAATGCTCTTAATGCGTGCTGAATTTTTAATCCTAATTGTGCTAATACATCTTCTGGCACATCTTTAGGATTTTGCGTTACAAAATACAGTCCGATTCCTTTAGAGCGAATTAATTTTACAATACTTTCTATTTGATTTAATAAAGCCTTAGATGCTTCTTTAAAAATTAAATGTGCTTCGTCTATAAAAATGATAAGTTCTGGTCTACCACTATCTCCTTGCTCTGGGAAAGTTTCATATACCTCTGCCAATAATTGCAACATAAAGGTAGAAAAAAGTTTGGGCTTATCTGGTATGTCTGTTAAGCGTAGTACAGAAATTATACCTCTACCATTTTCATCTATTCTAGTTAAATCTTCTACATCAAATGATTTCTCTCCAAAGAATAAATCACCTCCTTGTTGTTCTATTTCTACAATTTTACGTAAAATAGATCCTGTACTAGCTGTAGAAATTCTACCATATTCTGCTTCTAGTTCTTTTTTGCCTTCTTGGGTAGCAAATTGTAGTACTTTTTTAAAGTCTTTAATATCTAACAGAGGTAATTTATTATCATCACAATATTTAAAAATAATAGCAACAATACCAGATTGTGTTTCTGTTAAATCTAAAATTCTTGATAATAAAACAGGTCCAAATTCTGAAACCGTAGCACGCAAACGTACACCTTCTTGTTCTGAGATTGTTAAAATTTCTATTGGGAATTTTTTTGCTTCAAATGAAAAGCCAATTTTAGCATGTCTTTCATCTATTTTTGGATGTCCATGACTTGCTTGTGCTAATCCACTTAAATCTCCTTTAATATCCATTAACAAAACAGGAATTCCTTTTTCTGATAAATTTTCTGCTAAAATTTGTAATGTTTTTGTTTTTCCTGTACCTGTAGCACCAGAGATTAAACCGTGCCTGTTTAATGTTTTTAGTGGTATTTTTACAAAGGCATTTGTTATGGTTTTTTCTCCTAACATGGCTGCTCCTAGTGTAATAGAATCTCCTTTCGTTTTATATCCGTTATTAATGTATTCAAAAAATTGATCTTTTCTATTCATTTTTGTTAAATTATTTGATAAAAATCATCATTCTTTAAAAGCTATAAAGTATGCTTTTTGTGGTCTTTTTTGGTTTTTAGGAAAATTGCACAAAAACTTATCTAGCAACATTTACGGCTCTTGTTTCTCTAATTACTGTTACTTTTACTTGCCCAGGGTATGTCATATCATTTTGTATTTTTTGAGAAATACTAAAAGATAATTCTGCTGCTTTGGTATCATTTACTTTAGAGCTTTCTACTAGTACACGCAACTCTCTACCTGCTTGTATTGCGTATGCTTTTTGTACACCTGTAAAACCGAAGGCAATATCTTCTAAATCTTTTAAACGTTGTATATAAGAATCTAACACTTGTCTTCTCGCACCAGGTCTTGCTCCAGAAATAGCATCACATACTTGAACAATTGGGGCAATTAATGTTTTCATTTCTACCTCATCATGGTGAGCACCAATAGCATTACAAATATCTTTCTTTTCGCCATATTTTTCTGCCCATTGCATTCCTAATAATGCGTGTGGCAGTTCGCTTTCTGTATCTGGCACTTTACCAATATCATGTAACAAACCTGCTCTTTTAGCAGCTTTGGCATTTAAGCCCATTTCTGCAGCCATAATACCACAAAGGTTAGCAACTTCACGAGAGTGTTGTAAGAGGTTTTGCCCGTAAGAAGAACGGTATTTCATACGTCCAATAATTTTTACCAATTCTGGATGTAACCCGTGGATACCTAAATCTATAACAGTACGTTTACCAACTTCAATAATTACTTGAGTAATATGGTTTTTGGTCACTTTCACCACTTCTTCAATACGTGCAGTATGAATTTTTCCGTCGGCAACT
>CAZZPG010000078.1:0-8764 GCA_964655975.1 uncultured Flavobacteriaceae bacterium | reverse complement strand
GCCCTCCAGTATTAGAATATACTTCGGTATCCATTACCAAAACATTTACATTTTCTCCTGATGATAAAATATGGTCTAATCCACCATAACCAATATCATAAGCCCAACCATCTCCACCAAATACCCAAAGGTGTTTTTTACTTAAATTATCCGATAAATTTAAGAGTTCTTTTGCATGTTTGTTTGTAGATGAGGTAAGAATTGTATCTATTTTCTTTATGTTTTGTAGTTGCAATTCTTTGCTAGTTTCATCTTTTTCTTCATTTTCTAAAATAGCAGTTACTAATTCTTCTCCTACTTCTGATGCAACTAATTTTAGTAATTTTTGTGCTCTTGCTTGTTTATAATTTAAAGCTAATTTTAAACCCAAACCAAACTCTGCATTGTCTTCAAACAAAGAGTTTGCCCATGCAGGGCCTCTTCCGTCTTTATTGGTTGTGTATGGTGTGGTTGGTAAATTTCCTCCATAAATTGAAGAGCAACCTGTAGCATTGGCAACAACCATATTATCTCCCCAAAGTTGAGTTAAGAGTTTAATGTAAGGTGTTTCTCCACATCCAGGGCATGCTCCAGAGAACTCAAACAAAGGCTGTAAGAATTGTGATCCTTTTATGTTGTCTGTTTTTAATTGTTTTCTATCATAATCTGGTAAATCTATAAAATGATTCCAATGTATTGCTTCTATTTCTGCAACATCTTTTTTAGGATGCATGTTTATAGATTTAAAGTTTTCATCTTTTTTACTAACTGCAGGGCAAACCTCTACACAAAGGTTACATCCTGTACAGTCATAAGGAGAAACTTGTAATACATATTTATCGGTTTCTTTATTAAAAGGCCTTCCTTTGGCAGGAACATTTTTAAGTGTTTTTGGAAAATGAGTAACTATAGATTCATCAACTACTTTGGCTCTAATAGCTCCGTGAGGACAAATTAAACTACATTTATTACACTGTGTACACAAATCTGCATCATCCCAAACAGGAATAAAATCTGCAATATCTCTTTTTTGATATTGTGATGTTCCTGTAGGAAATGTACCATCTGGCATAAAAACACCTACGGGTAATAAATCTCCTTTTCCTGCCATAGACATTGCCAATACTTCTTTGGTAAATGTAGTTGCATTATTGGTTACAAAAGATTTAAACGCTTTACTACTGCTTATTTTTTTAGGATAATTTACTTCAAATAAATTTTCTAATGATTTATCTACGGCATTAAAATTCATTTGCACCACAGCATCTCCTTTATGAGAATATGATTTTACAATGGCATTTTTAATACGCTCTATAGCTTCATCTTTTGGTAAGATACCAGAAATGGCAAAGAAACAGGTTTGTAAAATAGTATTGGTTCTTCTGCCTAAATCTGCTTCTTGTGCTACTTTTGTTGCATCTATTACATAAAATTTTAATTCTTTTTCTATAATATCTTTTTGCATTTTTTCTGGAAGATACTCCCAGATTTCATCTTTAGAATAGGGTGAATTCAGTAAAAATGTACCTCCTTTTTTTGCTTTTTCTGTAATATGATATTTATCTACAAAATTAAATTTATGACACGCAACAAAATCTGCCGTATTAATTAAATAGGTAGAGTAAATTGGTTCTGGGCCAAAACGCAAATGAGATACAGTTTGTGAGCCTGCTTTGTTAGAGTCGTATACAAAATATCCTTGTGTATAATTATCTGTAGTATCTCCAATAATTTTTATTGAATTTTTGTTGGCACTCACAGTACCATCAGAACCTAACCCGTAAAACAAACAGTTAAATGTTGATTTTTTTGGATTAAAAAAGGTATCAAAAGGAATACTTGTTTTAGAAACATCGTCTATAATACCTACGGTAAAGTGGTTTTTTGGTTTTTCTGAGTTTAAATTATCAAAAATAGCTTTTACCATGGTTGGATTGAATTCTTTTGATGACAATCCGTAACGACCTCCAATAATTAAAGGGCTTGCTTGCTCACTTTCTGCAAATGCTGCAACAATATCTAAGTATAAGGGTTCTCCAACACTACCAGATTCTTTGGTACGATCCATAACAGCAATTCTTTTTACTGATTTTGGTAGTTTGTTGATAAAGTAATTAATATCAAAAGGGCGATAAAGATGTACAATTAAAGCTCCCACTTTTTTACCATCTGCAACCATTGTAGCGATGGTTTCTCTGATAGGGCCTTCTCCTGAGCCCATAATAATAATCACTTCTTCTGCTTTTGTGTGTCCTACATAGTCAAATAATTCATATTTCCTTCCTGTAAGCTTGTAAAAATCATCCATTGTTTCTTGAACAATTGCTGGTGTTCTTTCGTAGAATAAGTTAGCAGCTTCTCTTGCTTGAAAAAATACATCAGGATTTTGAGAAGTACCTCTAATAACTGGATTTTTAGGATTTAAAGCACGTTCTTTATGTTCTAAAACCATATCTAATGGCATCATTTTACTGATAACATCGTCTGAAATTCCATCAATTTTCTGAATTTCGTGCGAGGTTCTAAATCCATCAAAAATATTTAAAAAAGGCACTCTAGCTTTTAGAGTAGCTACTTGAGTAATCAATGCAAAATCATGTGCTTCTTGTACAGAACCTCCAAACAACATTCCAAATCCTGTTTGTCTGGTTGCCATTACATCAGAATGGTCTCCAAAAATAGATAAGGCATGTGTGGCTATTGTACGTGCAGCAATATGAAAAACGGTGGGTAATAATTCTCCTGCAATTTTATACATATTAGGAATCATAAGTAGTAGACCTTGGGAGGCTGTAAATGTAGAAGTAAGAGCTCCTCCTTGTAAACTACCATGAACAGCACCTGCAGCACCTCCTTCACTTTGCATTTCAATAATTTTTGGAATATCTCCAAAAATATTGGTCATTCCTTTTGAGCTATAGGCTTCTGCATGTTCTCCCATAGGGGATGATGGTGTAATAGGATAAATAGCACAAATCTCATTTGTTTTATGAGCTATTCGTGCAACTGCTTCGTTACCATCTAAAATTAATTTTTGAGTTTTTTTTGGCATAATATATAAATTAATGAGTTTTTTGTAATTTTTACTAACTAAAAATTACAAAATAACTATTTTGTTTTTTGTTAAAAAATGAGGGGAAAGTTAAAAATAACTTTTAATACAAACTATGATAAATATCAGTAGGAGGTTTTCTTAATCAAAAAAAAGCATCTTACTAAATTTAGTAAGATGCTTTAAATAATTATAATAACAAAATTAAAATTATTCTCCGTGTAACCAAGTTTTTTTAGCCAATAACTGTTCTTCTGATTCTTCAAAATTTTCATCAGGAATACAGCAATCTACAGGGCAAACAGAAGCACATTGAGGCTCATCATGAAACCCTTTACATTCTGTACATTTGTCTGTAACAATAAAGTAGAATTCATCAGAAATTGCTTCATTTTCGGTATCTGCATCTGCATCATTACCATTAGGTAAAGTAATTGCACCACTTAAAGCTGTTTCTTCTGCATAAGACCACTCTTGGTCAGGTTCATAAATAGCATGATTTGGACATTCTGAGACACACGCATCACAATTTATACATTCATCAGTAATAATAATAGCCATAATTTTTTATTTATAATAAGGTTTTAGATGTAAAGGTATGCTTTTTTTAATAATAAAAAAGATGACATTTGTCATATTCTCTTTAGAAAAGTGAATTTATTTTTGTTAAATTTAACGAAATTTTTATTCAACATAATAATATATGACAACAACTCAAAAAAATCATGTATCAGAATCGCTAGATTCGGTAGTAATTCGGTTTGTAGGAGACTCTGGAGATGGAATGCAACTTACAGGAATGCAATTTACAGATACCTCTGCAATGTTTGGAAATGATGTAGCAACCTTTCCTAATTATCCTTCAGAAATTAGAGCTCCACAAGGAAGTTTATACGGTGTAAGTGGTTTTCAAGTACACATTGGAAGTGTTGAGGTAAGTACACCAGGAGAAGATTTAGACCTATTGGTTTGTATGAATCCTGCTGCATTAAAAACAAATTTAAACGCTTTAAAAGCAGGTCATACTATTATTATTGATACCGATTCTTTTACCAAAAAGAATTTAGAAAAAGCATTATATGCAAGCAACCCTTTAGAAGATGGTAGTTTAAATAATTACCGTGTTATAGAAGTAGCCATGACATCTTTAACAAAAGAAGCGTTAAAAGATATGGGCTTAGACAATAAAAGTATTGTTCGTAGTAAAAACATGTTTGCTCTAGGAATGGTGTATTGGATGTATAATAGAAATATGGAACATACCTTAGATTTTTTTAAAAAGAAATTTGCTAAGAAACCTATTATTGCTGAATCTAATTCAAAAGTTTTAAAAACAGGGTTTTATTTTGCTGAAACGTTAGAATTAATTCCTAATTCTTTTTCTATTTCTCCATCAAAAATGGAAAAAGGAACTTATAGAATTATAAACGGTAACCAAGCAACTGCTTGGGGGTTTTTAGCAGCTGCAGAAAAAAGTGGGCTAGAGTTATTTTTAGGATCGTACCCAATTACACCTGCATCTGATATTTTGCATGAATTGGTAAAACATAAACATTTTGGAGTAAAAGCTTTTCAGGCAGAAGATGAAATTGCAGGTATTACTTCATCAATTGGGGCTTCGTTTGCAGGTGATTTTGCAATTACTACTACCTCTGGGCCAGGGTTGGCTTTAAAAGGAGAAGCAATTGGTTTGGCTATGATTATTGAGCTACCTTTGGTAATTGTAAATGTTCAACGAGGAGGCCCATCAACAGGTTTACCTACAAAAACAGAACAATCAGATTTATTACAAGCCATGTATGGTAGAAATGGAGAAAGTCCATTAATTGTTGTTGCAGCAAGTACACCAGCCAATTGTTTTGATTGGGCTTATGAAGCTTCAAGATTAGCTTTAGAACATATGACTCCTGTCCTTTTATTAACTGATGGTTATATAGCTAATGGTTCTGAACCTTGGAAAATAAAATCAATAAACGACATGCCTTCAATTACGCATAGACAAGTAAAGGGAGGTGATCCAGAAAAATGGCTTCCTTATAATAGAGACGCAAAAACGTTGGCTAGAGAATGGGCAATTCCTGGTACAAAGGGCTTTGAACATCGTGTGGGGGGATTAGAGAAAAATAAAACAACAGGAAATGTATCTCATGACCCAGAAAATCATGAGTACATGACAAAAATAAGAGCAGAAAAAGTACAACGTGTTCAAAATAGTATCCCAAATTTAAAAGCAGATTTTAATGAAGAAGGTGATTTATTAGTTATTGGTTGGGGAGGAACTTATGGTTCTTTACACTCTGCTACAAAAACGTTAAGTGCAGAGGGATATAAAATTGGTCATGCACACTTTAATTATATCAATCCATTTCCAAAAAACACTACTGAATTATTTTCGAAATTCAAAAAAATTATCATTTGCGAATTAAATAACGGGCAGTTAAAATTTATGTTGAATGCAACGTTCCCAGAATTTAAATATGCACAATTTAACAAAATACAAGGGTTACCATTTGGTGTTAGCGAACTTACTCAAAAATTTAAATCACTTATAAAATAATATGGAAGCAGTAAAAAAATATACGTTTAAAGATTTTGCAAGCGATCAAGAAGTTAGATGGTGTCCTGGTTGTGATGATTATGTAATTCTTAGAGCAATGCAAAAGGCACTACCAGAAATGGGTGTTAAAAAAGAAGATGTGGTATTTATTTCAGGTATTGGATGTTCTTCTCGCTTTCCTTATTATATAGATTCTTATGGGATGCACGGTATTCATGGTAGAGCAGCCGCTATTGCAAGTGGTGTGAAATTGGCAAACCCTAACTTAAGTGTTTGGACCATTACAGGAGATGGAGATTCTTTAGCTATTGGAGGAAATCATTTTATTCATGTACTAAGAAGAAACATCAACTTAAACATTATCTTATTTAATAATGAAATTTATGGTTTAACAAAAGGACAATTTTCTCCAACATCATTAATTGGTCAGAAAACAAAAACATCACCCTATGGTAATACCCAACCACCTTTCTCTCCAGGAGAACTAGCTATTGGGTCTCAAGCAAGGTTTTTTGCAAGAATTGGAGGGAATACACCTAAAGAAATGACCAAATTGTTTATTGAAGCAGAAAAATTTCAAGGAACATCTTTAATAGAAGTTATGCAAAATTGTGTTATCTTTAACGACGGATGCTTTACAAAATATACAGACAAAGCAATTAGAGAAGATAAACAATTACACATAGAACACGGAAAACCAATGATTTTTGGTAAAGAACGTAATAAAGGATTAGTGTTAAACGGTTTAAAACTAGAAGTAGTAACTATTGGAGAAAAGGGTATTACAGAAAACAATATCCTAATTCATGATGCAAAAGAATCAGACCCAACTTTGCACGCTATGTTAGTAAGATTAGAATACCCAATGGTAACAGGAATTATAAGAGCCGTAGAAGAACTAACTTTTGAGGCAAGAGAAGAAGCCTTAACAAAAGAAGTAAAATCTCGTTCTAAATTTGAAAAAATTGATGATTTATTCTTCTCTGGCGAAACATATACAGTATAAAAAAACTAGATGGTTTTTTTAGTTTATAAGAAAAAGAAGATGAAAAGAAACTGATGAAAATCAGTTTCAAAGAAAAAAGATATAATTATTTTTATATAATATTTAAAACACTAATTTATGGGTTATGAAGCAATACTAGTTTTTGTCTTAGCAGGAGTCTTTTTAGTTGTTTTGGCAAATACTTTATCTAATTTAGTTTCACTAAAATCTAAAAATAAACAAAAAGATGAACCGTATGAATGTGGTGTAGAAACCATAGGACCTACATGGGTTCAATTTAAAGTAGGATACTATTTATTTGCTATCCTCTTTTTATTGTTTGATATAGAAGTTGCCTTTTTAGTTCCTTGGGCAGTAGTTTTTAAGGAAATTGGAACTGTTGCCTTAGTAGAAATTCTTATCTTTTTAATTATTTTAGGATTAGGTCTATTATATGCATTAAAGAAAAAAGCATTAGAATGGGAGTAATTAGCAATACGTGTTAGGTTTGAAGATTAAAGTTTGAAGACGGAAATCAAACAAAACCAACAAATAAAATTATGGAAGTAACTTTAGGACTTCGTTCTTTGGTCTTCCGACTAATAAAACATGACAGAAAATAATACAGAATTAGCAAAAGATTTTCCAGGAAAAGTAATTCCTGCAGGAAACGGAGCAAACATTGTTGTTACAAGTTTAGACAAAGTAATTAATTGGGGGAGGTCAAACTCACTTTGGCCATTGTATTTTGGCACCAGTTGTTGTGCTATAGAAATGATGCAAACAGGAGCTGCAAAACATGATTGGTCTCGTTTTGGTTTTGAAGTCGCAAGACCTTCACCAAGACAAGCCGATTTAATTATTATTGCAGGAACCATTGTAAACAAAATGGCACCCGTATTAAGAAGATTATACGATCAAATGGCAGAACCTAAGTATGTAATTGCTATGGGAGCTTGTGCCATTTCTGGTGGCCCTTTCTTTTACAATTCGTATTCTGTAGTAAAAGGAGCAGACCATGTAATACCTGTAGATGTATATGTACCTGGTTGCCCACCAAGACCAGAAGCATTATTAGAAGGAATGATTATGCTTCAGAAAAAAATTATGGCTAATAGTGCTACAAAAAGAGTCAATCCTATTGATGGTTTTGACGAAGGGATTATTTAGATAAATGACTATTAGACAATAGATACAAGACTAAAATGACAAACGAAGATTTACAAAATAAGATAGCACATTTAAATAGTAATTTAGAATTTACTGAAGAAGCATCACAATTTTTAAATGTAACTGTACCAAAAGAAGAATTGTTAGATTTTTGTACACAATTAAAACAAGAAGGATTTGATTACTTGTTTTGTATGACAGGAATAGATTATGGAAAAGAACTCGGTGTAATTTATCATTTAGAATCTACTACAGATAGAAGACAGTTGGTAGTAAAAGTGAAGATGGATGATAGAGAAAAACCAACATTAGAGAGTGTTACCAACATTTGGAAAACAGCAGAATACAACGAAATGGAAATTTTTGATTTCTTTGGAGTAAAATTTAACAATCATCCTAATTTAAAGAGGTTGTTTTTAACACCAGAATGGAATGGTTTTCCGTTGCGAAAAGATTATGTAGATGTAGATAATATGGTAATTAAATAATACAACAGAAGTAGAAACCAAGAAGCAAGAGAAAAGAACAGCTAATTCAAAATTCAAAATTACCAAATGGCAAACCAAATCATAAACGATAGCTTTAAATCTCAAGAATACTTTGTAAACATGGGTCCTCAACACCCCGCAACACACGGTGTTTTAAGATTGATTTTAACTATTGATGGAGAAATTATTAAAAATATTGACCCAGATTTAGGATACATTCATCGTTCTATCGAAAAAATGTGCGAAAGAGATAGTTATCAGCAAATAGTACATCTTACCGATAGGATGGATTATTTATCATCGCATATTAATAATGAAGCGGTTTGTTTAACGGTAGAAAATGCACTTCAGTTAGAAATTCCTGATAGAGTAAAAGTAATTAGAACTATTATTAGTGAGCTAACAAGAGTTGCATCACACTGTTTGTGGTGGGGAGTTATGGGAATGGATGTAGGTGCATTAACTACCTACTTTTTAGCTTTTAGAGATCGTGAAATGATTAACGATATTTTTGAAGAAACCTGTGGCGCTCG
>CAZZPG010000077.1:0-8800 GCA_964655975.1 uncultured Flavobacteriaceae bacterium | reverse complement strand
AATCCTCCACAACCTGAAAACAAACTCGCTATTTTATATTTTTTATTCATATGCTACAAAGATAAACTTTTCTTATTTTTTGATTGAAGTTTTTTTTGGAAATCTATTTTTTCAGTATTTACACTAATGTTAAAAAATAAAAAGCTATTTTATTTTTAGTTAGATAAAGTTGGTGAAAAATAATTAAGAAAATCAAATAGAAATTTAAAACTATTACAAATTCTCTTTTAAAATTTTAATTTCATCACGTAATTGAGCAGCTACTATAAAATCTAATGTTTTGGCGGCAGTTTCCATTTGTTTTCGTTTTTGTCTGATGCGCTTTTCTATTTCAGATTTTGGTAAATATTGCAAATCTTGTTCTGCTGCTTTTTGTATGGCATTGTTATAATGATAAGAACTTATAGCACTTTTAGACAAGGTATTGTCAATTTTTTTGATAATTTGAGTAGGCGTAATATTGTTTATTGTATTGTAAGCAATTTGTTTTTCTCGCCTGCGATTGGTTTCATCAATAGTACGTTGCATACTGTTTGTAATTTTATCAGCATACATTATGGCAATTCCGTTTACATTTCTTGCAGCTCTACCAATGGTTTGTGTAAGAGAACGGTGTGAGCGTAAAAAGCCTTCTTTATCAGCATCTAAAATAGCAACCAAAGACACTTCGGGTAAATCTAATCCTTCACGCAAAAGGTTTACACCAATTAAAACATCAAACAACCCCTTGCGTAAATCTTGCATAATTTCTACACGTTCTAAGGTGTCTACATCAGAATGAATATAACGGCAACGAATGGCAACTCTACTTAAATATTTGGTAAGTTCTTCTGCCATTCTTTTGGTTAGTGTGGTTACCAAAGTTCGTTCGTCTTTTTCTACACGTATTTGTATTTCTTCAATTAAATCATCAATTTGGTTTAAACTAGGTCTAATTTCTATTTCGGGGTCTAACAATCCTGTGGGTCTAATTACTTGCTCTACAAATACACCTTCGGTTTTTTGTAACTCGTAATCGGCAGGTGTGGCACTCACATAAATTACTTGATTCTGAATTTCTTCAAACTCTTCAAATTTTAAAGGTCTGTTATCCATCGCTGCGGGCAATCGAAAACCGTATTCTACCAAGTTTTCTTTTCTGCTTCTATCACCACCATACATTGCGTGAGTTTGTGGTATGGTTACGTGGCTTTCATCAATCACCATTAAATAATCATCAGAAAAATAATCTAGTAAACAGAAAGGTCTTGTCCCTGGTTCTCGTCCGTCTAAATATCTCGAATAATTTTCAATACCAGAGCAATAACCGAGTTCTCGAATCATTTCTAAGTCGAATTCTGTACGTTCTTTTAGTCGTTTTGCTTCTAAATGTTTACCAATTTCTTTGTAGTAATTTACTTGTTTTACCATATCATCTTGAATGAGGTGAATGGCGTTTTGTAGAATATCTGGCGAGGTTACAAATAGATTAGCAGGGTAAATGGTTAGTTGTTTGAAGCTTTCTATAATCTGATTTGTTTCTAAGACAAAACTTTCTATTTCTTCAATTTCATCACCAAAAAAATGAATCCGATACCCATTATCTCCATACGATGGATAAATAGTAACCACATCTCCTTTTACTTTAAATGAGCCACTTTTTATATCTACCTCTGTCCTAGAGTACAAACTTGTAACTAATTGATGTAAAAATTTAGTACGAGATAGTTGCTGATTAATGTTAATTTTAATAACATTTTTCTTAAACTCAACAGGGTTTCCAATTCCGTATAAACAAGAAACTGAGGCAACTACTAATACATCTCTACGGCCAGAAAGTAAGGATGATGTGGTGCTTAAACGCAAACGCTCAATATCCTCATTAATAGATAAATCTTTTTCTATATACGTTCCTGTTACAGGTAAATAGGCTTCTGGTTGATAATAATCATAATAAGAAACAAAATATTCTACGGCATTTTCTGGAAAAAACTGTTTAAATTCAGAGTATAATTGAGCAGCTAAGGTTTTGTTATGGGCTAGTACCAATGTGGGTCTGTTTGTTTTTTCTACAACATTGGCAATGGTAAATGTTTTACCAGAACCTGTTACTCCTAAAAGAGTTTGGTACTTTTCTTTGGATAAAATCCTTTCTGATAGCTGTTTTATGGCTTCTGGTTGATCTCCAGTTGGTGAAAATTCTGAGTGTAGTTTAAAATCCATTGAAGTACAAAAATAAGGAATGTTTTATTGGTTTCTAGTTTCTAGTTTTAAACTTTAGAAACAAGAAATAGAATATTTTTCCTTTCTAGGAAAACTTTAAAGGATAAAGGATTTACCCGTGTACTCTAGCCTCTGTTCCTCTATTTTTCATCATTTCTGCTTCAAATTCTAAGAGGGCATTCCATTTTTTATCTACAATTTCTCTATTTTGGTATGTACGAGCAAATCCTAAAAATAAACTATAATGATTGGCTTCAGAAATCATTAAATCTATATAGAATTTAGATAATTCTTCATCTTCCATATTATCAGCAAACACCTTAAAACGCTCGCAACTTCTTGCCTCAATTAATGCTGCTACCAATAAGCGTTGAATTAAAGCATCTGTTCTGTCTTTTGTTTTTGGAAAAAATTTTTGCAATTTTTTAGCATAATCATTTGCTTGCTCACGTCCTAAAACCATACCCCGTGCCACCATTAAATTGTGTACCATTCTAAAATGTTCCATCTCTTCAATGGCAATATCGCTCATCGCTTTTACCAGTTTTGTTTCTTCAGAATAATTAATAATGATAGAAATAGCATTGGCAGCTGCTTTTTGTTCTGCAAACGCATGGTCTGTTAAAATTTGTTGCAAATTATTTTTAGCAATTGTTGCCCAAGAAGTTTCAGTTTCAAATTTGAGTCCAAACATATCAATTAAATTTTAACACAAATTTACAGTTATTTTTAATTTTAGGAATATTAAAAATAGTTTTTCTATCTTAGAAAAATAAAAAATATTAATTTTGAAAAGAATTATTCTAAAATCTAAACTCTATGAAATTTCGATTACTTAAAATCTTTGTTTTCTCTTTTTTGTTGATGATATCTTGTACAGAAAAGAATAAAAGTATCTCTAAAAAAAAGTGATTATTTGCCCTATTTTGAGAGCTTTTCTCCACAAATTATATCTTCACTTTCTCCTATTTCATTGATTTTTAAAGAAGCCATTTTTTCGGATAAAATTTCAGATGCCATTTTTGAAATTCATCCAAAGGTAAAAGGGGCAGTTGTTTTAAAAGTTAAAGAGACATTGTTTACACCATATTTTGACTTAATCTGATTGATACTTGTTCTTCTCTACACTAATTTCATTAAAGAACCCTAAAAATACGTTTCTATAGAAAACTTTCCAAATTCCATTGCCTAAATTTTCGATACCCACATATTTTCCTTTCAAAGCGGCAGTTAAATAGACCCAATAATAAGATTTCCATCTGATGGTTCCATTTTGAGTTACCTTAATCACTTTACAGTTTGTATGGTAGTCAAAATTAGGGATTCTTTCAGGAAAAGGCTTGGTAGAAAACTGATGAATTTGAGCAGGTGTTTTCATCACTAGAGCTTCGTGTGGTCTGATGTGATTATATTGTTTTACATACATCAGAAGGAAAACATTTGTTGACAGTTGTTGATGAAGATGGAAATGAGTTAAAAAGATGGATTGAAATTGTTGAATAAATTTTCTATCAATGATATTACTCATCAAATAGTAGAATAGTTTAGAGTTACTTTGTAGTAATAATATTAAACTATTTAAAAATGAAAACAAAAATTATTAGTTTGCTTTTGTTTATTGGAGTTGTTTTTAATTCCATTGGACAAGAAATCGCCCCTTTTATAAGGGTTACAGCTTCATCAGAAAGTATGCAACAAGTTTCGGAAAAGGTAATGACTACTTTAAAAAATCATTCCTTTATTATTTTAGGGAAGTACCATCCTTCAAATAAAAGTAGCTTAGAGGTAATTGCCTTTACAAATTTAAGTATGAAAAATACGGTGATTAAAGTAAAAGATAGAGGAGCTTTATCAGCTATTTTTAAAGTAGGTTTACAAAAAAAGAACGGAAAAGTAACGGTCTCTTATACCAATCCAGAATATCTATTAAGAGCATATTTAGGGAAAAATTATAAGATTTATAAAAATATATTTGTAAAATTTAGTACAGATGTAAAAACAGCACTAAAAGATTTAGGAAATGATTTTATTGCATTTGGAGGGACTGTAAAGGCACGTAAGCTAAAAAAGTATCATTATAAAATTATGATGCCTTATTTTTCTGATCCAATAGAGTTGAAAGAGTTTTCTTCTTTTGAAGAGGGTTTAAGAGTTATTCAAAATAATTTAAAAGATAGAAAAGGAAAAACAGAGTTAGTGTATCAACTTATTTACAAGCAAAAAAAAGTTGCAGTTTTTGGTATTGGTTTATTAGATATTGAAGATGGTGAGCCTAAGTTTTTACCTAAGATTGGAGCATCACATTTGGCAGCATTACCTTATGAAATTATTTTACAAGATAAAAAGGTAACCATGTTACATGGTAAATATAGGCTTGCATTGTTTTGGCCAGAATTATCTATGGGAACTTTTATGAGAATAATGAGTACACCAGGAAATATTGAAGATATGCTAGAGAGTATTTGCGAGTAAAAGGAAAAATATCTAAATCGGCTATATTTATAGAGGATATAGTCGATTTTTTTATTAGTAGAATTAATGTTTTTATTAAAAACAACACCTTTCCTTTTTATTGGTTTTAAACTTTTCTAAAAAAATAGATTAAACAATTATTTATCTGTTAGGTTAAAATAGAATTAGGTATCAAACTTAAATTTTAAATCTTCTAAACTTTTTTCAGAACCAATAATTGTCATAGTATCGCCTAAGCGTAAACGAGTATAGCCGTGAGATACTAATAGTTGTCCTTTTCTTTTAATAGAAAGTACCAATATATCTGAAGGTAGGCGTAAATCTCGTAAACGCATACCGTGTATATCTTTATTTCTAATTTCAATATCCATAGTATCTTGTCCTTTATCCATACCAAGTAGAAGAGAAGTAGCGTTAGGAGAACGTACAAAATGATCTAGTAGGCTTACTATTGCTGTTGCAGGCTCTATAATTAATGATCCTAATTGATGAAATTTATCAAAGTTATTTCTGCTATTTAAACGGACAATTACGTTGGCTGTACCAATGTTTTCATAAATTAATTCTGCCAATTTATAGTTTTCATCATCAGAAAGCATTAAAACAATAGCTTCTGTTTTTTCTAGTTGTAATTGACCGATGCAATAGACTGAAATTTCCTTTATATTAATAATATTATTTGTACTATTTTTAGAATAGTCTATACCTTCTAAACAAACCAAACGTGTATCCCATTTGTGTTTTTCTAGTTGATTTGCTAATGCAATAGATTGGTTCTCTACACCAAAAATAACAGCATTTCTTGTACTATCTAATTGTTGTAAATTTGCTTTGGTATGGCTTTCTTTTACAAAATTTAAAGACCATTTAAATAGTGGAGGTCCAATTAATTGATTGATAACAATAATGGCAATTACAATAGTTTCAAACTGAGGCCCCCAATTTGGAAATTCATTAGAAATAATAGTGGCTAAACCTAAAGCAACACCTGCTTGTGTAAGGTAAGGCATCCATGCAATTAATCTGTATTTTTTTGGATCTTTTGCAGCATACACACCAAATAATCCACCAAAAAACATAGTAATCAATCGTAAAAAAAATAGGGCAAGGGCTACTCCAAAAACGCTTACTAATACTTGTAAGGATAAAGAAGCTCCAGTTAAGGTAAAGAAAATAATATAAATAGTAGGGCTAATTTCTTCTAAAATTTTTGCAAATTCTATACGATGTTTGCTAAAATTGGTTAGTATAAAACTTCCTATAATACTAATTAGCAGAGGTTCTAATATGAATTCATGATGAAAATACTCTGCAGATTTCCCTTTTATAAAAGAAGCAAATAAATAAACGCTAAAGCCAATAATAATAATGTATGAAGCTTTTAAATAATGAGGTGTTTTTAAGTTAAAAGGAATTTGAAGTAGTTTTCCTAGAAGATACCCTAATCCAAAAGAGGTAATTAGTTCTAAAAATAAAATTCCAAGGAAAAGAAATCCAATTTGGTCGCCGTTAATAAAAGCTTTAGATATAGAAAAACAAATAGCAAATAAAATAATAACCAACACATCTTTTACTACAGTAACACCCATAACTGTTTTGGTAAATGGACCATTAGCACGCATTTCATTTATTACAGCAATAGCTGATGAGGGGGAGCGTGCGACAAAAATTGTACCAAATAGGATAGCAACAGCAATTTTAGATTTTATTGACATATTTGCCATAAAAGGAATGTAATCTGCTACAAAGTAAATAACTACAGATGAGGCTATAAAAGTAATAATTAATTGACCAATAGTCATCCATTTAATACTTTTTATACGGCTTCGTAAATCATCTAAATATAGTTCAGAACCTGCAGAAAAAGCAATAATTGCTAAGGCTATTTCATTTAAAAAGTTAAGTTTTTCTACTGCCTCTTTAGTAATAAAATTTAAGACAGAAGAGCCTGCAAAAATACCTGTTATAATTAATCCTGTAATTAACGGGAATTTTATTTTTTGAAAAACTTTAGCAATTTCATTAGACGCAATGGCAATGATAAAAAAACCAATTAAAAAAACAAATAGAGTGGTTGTTGGCATTAATTTTACTTAATTTAGAAAAAAGCTAAAGATAGTAAAATGTGATTAATATATGATAGAATCATAAAATAGTTTTAATAAACAAAGGCAATCTATCTTTCAATAAATAGCAAGTAAAACTTTAGCTGTTTATTGTATCTTTGTGAATTAAGTTAAGAAGAGATAATATTTGAAGTAAATAATAAAATGAATCAACAAAAAGCAGACGAAATAGGAGAGAATCATATAGGAACATCAGCAAAAACACCATTACGTACAGATGCTTTTGCTATTTCTGATGAAGAAAAAATAGTAAAAATTCAAGAAAGTGTAAAAGATATTTTACAAACTTTAGGGATGGATTTAGAAGATGATAGCTTACAAGGTACGCCAAGAAGAGTTGCTAAATCTTTTGTAAATGAGCTATTTATGGGGTTAAATCCTAAGAATATGCCTAAAGCCTCTACCTTTGAAAATAATTATAAATATGGTGAGATGTTGGTAGAAAAGAATATTGTAGTCTATTCTACTTGCGAGCATCATTTATTACCAATTATTGGTAGGGCACATGTTGCTTATATTTCGAAAGGTAAGGTAATCGGACTTTCTAAAATGAACAGAATTGTTGAATATTTTTCTAAAAGACCTCAAGTACAAGAACGTTTAACCATGCAAGTAGTACAATCTTTACAAAAAGCATTAGGGACAGATGATGTTGCGTGTGTTATAGATGCAAAACATTTATGTGTAAATTCTAGAGGAATTAAAGATATTGAAAGTAGTACCGTAACATCAGAATTTGGAGGAAAATTTAAAAATAAAGACATACGTAGAGAGTTTTTAGATTACCTAAAGTTAGATACAGATTTTGATTGATTTTAAAATTATAAAAATTATAAAAAACCACTATTAAAAAAATAGTGGTTTTTTTATGAAAAAAAATATATTTTTTGCGACATTTTTAAAAAACTAACGTTCTATAGATAGAAGGCTAACTAATTAAATTTTTTGAACGAGAAAGAACTTATACAGGCATGTAAAAAAAACGTGTATTCGGCTCAAATACAAGTGTATCATTTGTACAAAGATATGCTGTACAATAGTAGTTGGCGAATTCTAAAAAATAGAGAAGATGCCCAAGATGCTGTACAAGAATCATTTATAAAAGGGTTTGAAAGAATTCAACAAATAAAAGAAGAAAAATATTTTGGTTCTTGGTTAAAGAGAATTGTAATTAATCATTCTTTAGATATGCTTCGAAAACGTAAAAATATTGTTTGGTTAGATGAAACATATTTGTTAGAAACAAAAGCAGAAGAGGTTAAAAATGAAGAGGATATTAATTTTTCTGTTGCTAAAATTACAAATTGCATCTATCAATTAAAAGAAAAATATCGCATAGTTTTGATATTGTATCTTATTGAAAATTATACACATAAAGAAATAAGTAAGTTGTTAAAACTAAACGAAAGTACAGTTAGAAATCAATACAGAAGAGGAAAAAAAATACTATTACAGCTATTAAAAAATATATAAAATGGAGTTAGAAAAGTACATTCAACAGCATAAAAATGAGTTTGATAATAAAAAAATATCCTCTAAAATAATTATTCCATTTGAAGAAAAATTGAAGAAAAAACTACATCAAAAATTTTCAAAAAGAAAAGTATTTTATTTAAAATATATTACTCTTGCCGCTTGTTTAATTTTAGGGATTTTTATAGGAGTAAAGCTGATAAATCAACAAGAAATAAAGAGAATTTTGATGGCAAATTTAGAAGCAGATTCAGTTGGTCTACGTTTAGAGGGTATTTACAGTTTTAGCGATGATTATACCAAAGAAGATAGCCAAATTATTAATACATTGATAAAAATATTGCATACAGATAGTAATACCAATGTGAAAATTGCTACTATAGATGCTTTGTTAAAATTTCCAACTAATGAAAAAATCAGAAAAAATTTAATTATTGCTTTAGAAAAAGAAAAATTACCCTTGGTGCAAATCAAGTTGATAAAATCTGTAAGTTTTTTAAGAGAAAAACGCGCACAAAAACCGCTTA
>CAZZPG010000076.1:0-8900 GCA_964655975.1 uncultured Flavobacteriaceae bacterium | reverse complement strand
ATTAATCAGTTAATTATTGTGAAAAATAACTTGAAAAAGTGTGAGTTTGCCCTGGGAAAAGGGAATAAAAACACCTTTACCCCAAATAATGAAAAGAATAATTTCGTTTTTAGGATACCTATTTACATTAGGTGTAGATAAAAATTCATTAGCTGAAAAACTATATATATAGGCAAGTAAATGGGTTAACTCAAAATGAACTAGCACAATTCCTTAAAATAGACCAATGGGCTATTTGCAAAATTGAAAGCAGTCGAGAGGTTGATGGACGATATGTTAAAAAAAGTAAGAGAACTTTTGAAGTACTATGTATAAGTTTTATAACTTATTTTCATCTGCAAAACTGTAATAATTTTTCTCAGTAATAATTAAATGGTCGAGTAGCTTAACATCTAAAATCCTTCCTGCTTCTTTGATTTTTTGAGTGAGTTTTTTATCAGAATCACTTGGTGTAATTTTCCCTGATGGATGATTATGACAAACCACAATTCCTGTTGCTAATAGTTCAATAGCTTTCTTGAATAATATTCTAATGTCCACCAACGTTCCAGTTACACCTCCTTTACTCAGTTGTTTGCTATGAATTATTTTATTTGAATTATTTAAATATAAAACCCAAAATTCTTCATGTGTTAAATTTCCAATTCTTGGTTGCATAATATTAAAAACAGATGTACTACTTTTAATTATTGGTTTAACCATCGCATTTTCTAATTGTGTTCTTCTTCCTAAAGTTATTGCAGTAATTATTGAGATAGCTTTTGCCTGTCCCACTCCTTTGAATTTGATTAAATCTGAGATAGATAAACTGGCTAATTCATTTAGATTATTATTAACAGAAGCAAGAATACGTTTAGACAAACCAACTGCTGATTCCTGACGATTTCCAGAACCTATAAGTATTGCTATGAGTTCCGCATCAGATAATGAATCTCTACCTTTAGAAAGCATTTTTTCTCGAGGTCTATCATCTTCATTCCATTGTTTAATAGATAGATTAGCTATTTTATTCACAGTGCAAGTTTTTTGTAAATGTAATGAATATTATTTTTTCTTTCTGATAGATGACAAAATCAACTTAGCAATTTCATCTTCTTTTTTTAGAGTTGAATACGAAGTATCTTCTTCAAAATTAGTCTGCACTCGATACCCTAAAATTCGTCTTGTTTTTGGCTTCTCTTTGGTTACAACTTTGTTTAGTTCATCTGCAACTTGATTTGGTTTTAAAAAGTATAAAATTTTATGATGTTTTTTATCAATAGTCTTTAAAGCTAATTCTTTAATATTTTTTAAATGAATATCACTTTCTGAAACCATATAAATCATTATAAAACCTTCTTTTATTGATTTTTTTATATTTTTCACTTCATACATCTTCGTGTTTTTATCAGAAATTTCAATTGCTATACGAACTTTGTTTTTTCGTAAACCAACATCAACAAAACCTTCTTTAATTTTTTCTTCAATAATTGTTTTAAATCCACGTTGAAGAGCAATTGTTTTAATAAAATTTTGCAAAGAACAATGTTTTCGCAAACTGTCTTGTTTTTCTTCTTGCTTTAAAAACAACTCTTTACTCTATACTTTCCTGAAATAGGTTGACTAAAAATTAAACATTTAATTATAGTCACTTATGAGACAATACGTTAACTAACCCTGCGGCTGTGATGATGATAATGTTTTCAAAAAAACCTTTAGAAGCATTTCTTGTAATAATTGATTGAGGGTTTACATTTCCTGCAATTGCCAAAAAAATTGACCTTGAGTCTTCTCCTACAAATTCTGTTAAAAACCCAGCAAGACTTGAAGCGTTTTCTAAACTGGATTTATCGTTCCCTAAAGTTTGTACATTTACTGATGCTTTGTCATCAATTTTATTATAAAATACATGAGCCATAACATTAGATAAATCAATAACAGCAGGGGTAATGAACAAACTAAAGTTGATGCTTAGTCCAACGAGTATTACCTTTACCAAATATTTTTTGGCATTGCTAACACCATTTTAAAGGAGAGTACCAAAAGAGAAAAGATAATATTGGTAAAATCTCTGAGAATTTCCCAACCTCTTTCTATCAATCCATTCTTGTAAAAAGAACTATCAATGGAAAGGAAAATAAAGATATCTAAAATATATCCGATAAGGGCAACTCCTATTTGTGTGATATAGAACCATACAATTTCCCATATAGTAAGTATTCCTTCTGAAAACTGACATCCTATTTCAGAAACGCCAAACCACCCAGTGTCACAATTTAGATTAACGGCGTAGGTATTGTACAACTGTAATTCATATTGAGCAGTAAATAGCTCATTTTGATTGGTGTTTTGTTGAACAGGTTAAATAGATACTGGAAGTAAGAAAGCAAGAAAAGCTCCTGTAATGACTAATTTTTTAAAAACATTTTCATATACTGTATAGTATATGCTATTTTTTATTTTTTGGGTATATCCTAACAAAAAACTTCATAGATTTTAAAATCTATGAGGTTTACTTATAAATTTTTTTTGCTTAAAAAGGGTCTGTTTTAGCTACTTTTAATAAATTCATCCAAGGGTTTTAATATATTTAATGTTTGAGAAATTTTTGCTACTTCTGAAATAATATGATTTCCCATTACTTGCAAGAACCCACCAATACATTTTATTATTATAAAAGATACCCGAACCAAAAGACATAACTCTTTTCTTTACTTTTTTAGAAAGAATTTTATTAGAAATCTTTTTCGCTTTGGATTTTTGTTCTAAATTGAACTTTACCAATTTTACTGTTGCTTTTCTATACACCTTTGCAGATGTATTATCTGCATACGCATAATCTTATGCTTTTACATTCCCAAGGTAGGTAAATAGCATTACGAATACTATCAATAGTTTTTTCATCTTGTGTACGTCCCTCCATGCGGACGATTTGATATTTAGCATGGGTCATATTTTTAAAAATGTGCTTTCTTTCTGTGTCTTCTCAATTATCGCATACTTATTCTATCCTTGTAAAGGGCAGTAATTCAGTTATCCACAGTTACTTTACGGGACAAATATAATAAAAATAATTATAAACGGACAATATAGTCCGCTTATAATTTTAAATATTCCTATACTTTTCAATCATCTAAAAAGAGATGATGTTTTTATCAAAAAAAGAGCAAGAAGATTACTTAAAAAAGTTAGGAAAGTTTATTGTAAGACAAAGAGAACTACAAGGTCTAAAACAATATGAACTATCTGACCTCTTAGATATTGATGTGCGAGTATTAAGAAGAATAGAAAAAGGAGAAACAAACGTTCAACTATTATTCTTATTTGAATTATCCGAAGCCTTAAAAATACCTACAGAATCTTTTCTTGATTTGAAATCTTCTTTACCATAGTTAAATCTTTTTAAGTATTTATTATTTTAAAAATTAAACTCTAAAGAAATTGGAGAGTTTTCCTTACTAATTTTACTGCAATACATTACTGTTTTTAAACTCTTTCCTAATATTTTGGAATAAAAAATAATGAAAAGCTTCTATGTAATTGATAATGATTTAAATTCTTTAAAATTAATCAAAACTATTTTAAAAGAATTTCCAGATATAATTTTCAAGGGAAATTCTGATACTGCAAAAAAAGCACTAAATGATATATTAAAAATAAATCCTAAAATTATATTTATAGATATATCTAAAGACTTTCATTTAGTGATGCAATTACTTTTAGAGGTTTCATTATATACTGAAGATATGCCCTTTTTTGTTGCCTTATCAAAGAATAAAAATAAAGCATATGAAGCTTATCAATATGATTTTTTTGATTTCATTTTGAAACCCATCACAGAACTTTCAATAAGAAAAAGCATTCTTAAATATAAAAAAAAGGATTCTAAAAAAGAACATAAAGTCATTTGTTTAAAATCATACAAAGATTATAGATATTTAGATACAGATAATATTTTATATCTAAAAGCTGATAATAATACAACAGATTTTATTATGACTGATGGAACTGTTATTAGTGCTTTCAAGACATTAAAAACTTTCGAGAATCTTTTGCCAAGTAATTTTTTAAGAATCCATAAAAGTTATATAATTAACAGTAGCTATATTTTGAGAATTAATTATGGGAAATCTGAATTCAATTTAAAAAATATTTCTAATAAAATACCTTTTACAAAAACATTTATAGAGAATGTTAATAGAATAAAAACTTCATTAACAAGTAAAACTATTACATCATTAAATTAGTTTTACTTGCAAACTAATGTGTTTTACTCATAGAACATAGTAACTCACTAATCATTCTATTATTAACTTAAAAGATTAAGTATATCAATCTATTTTAGCGGTAAAGCTTTATAAACGTATGAAAAATACGTTTTCAATTGTGCACAATTTAAAATAAATGCTGTAAGAAACAGCACAGATAAACTATTGTTAAATTTTAAATTATTGCATTATGAAAACTATTAAAACTATTTTATTTTTATCATTATTTTCTATTACGTTAACTTCATGTACAGATTTAGATGAAACCGAAGAGCAGACAGAAACCACCACTATTAGTATGCAAACAGCAAATAATCTACAATCAACAAATGGAGATAATGATACTGCTAATGGTTCAGGAAAAGACTAAACATTAATAATTCTTTTATTTATAGCCTTTAGTTTATCAATTAAAGGCTATTTTTTTTATAAATTTGTTTTTAAAATAACACTGTGTTTTCTAAAAATAAATTATTTTTTCTCATTATTCTTGTCTTTTTTTATAATTGTACTACCGATAAAAATAAAAATACACAAACCACACCCAATATAATAATTGATAGTGTATACACTTATCTAAAACTCTCTAAAGATAAAGTTTTAGATATTTCTACAAGAAAACTTTTTTTAGAAAAAGCCTATAAAAACGTAACAACAAGAAAAGATGACACTATAAAGAATCAACTTTTACATAAAATTGCTTATCGGTATATAATTCTAAAAGACACCATTCAGTTTAAAAAAATAAATAAAGAAGCACTTGTATCTGCAAAATTTCAAAAAGACTCTTTGTCTCTTGCTGAAATCTATTGGAACTATGCCCATTATTATCATAAAAAAGAGAATTACCCCAAAGCTTATGAAAATTATTTTAAAGCATTAAAATATTATGAAGGGAAGAAAGAGGTCTATAAGTCGGGTAGAATGTTATATGAAATGGCCTTTATAAAAGGGAGGTTTAATGACTATTGGGCTAGTGAAGATTTAAATATTAGAGCAATAAAAAAATTTAAAAAAATACTACATTATAAATATTTGCACATTTCATATAACCATTTAGCAATATTGCAAGGAGAGGTAGGAGAATACGATAGGGCTCTTTTCTATTATAATAAAGCCTTGGAATATCTTTCAAAAACTAATGATACCGATATGAATTATGAGGGAATATTAAACAACATTGGTAATATTTATCGAAAAAAAGGAAATTATAAAAAAGCAATAGAGTACTACGAAAAAGCCATTAATAGTAAAAGAATTAAAAAAAACACGAGTAAATTTGCTAGATTTATTGATAATAGAGCATATAGCAAATTATGTATTGGTGATACAACTGATGAAATAAAAGAAGAATTTTTAACTTCATTAAGAATTAGAGATAGTATTGGAGAGTTTGCTGATGTTATTGTTGTAAAGATTCATTTAACTGAGTATTTTAAAAAAAAGAAAGATACGGTTAATGCACTTTTATTTGGAAAAGAAGCAAATTCTTTAGCTAAGAAGGTGAAAAACAATGGATCTTATTTAAGGTCTCTCATATTACTTTCTACAATTGATAGAAAAAATGCTAATTTTTTTCTAAACACACACATTAAATATAAAGATAGTTTAGAAAAAATTGAAAGAAAATTTAGTAGAAAGTTTACAAGAATAGATTTTGAAACAGATGAATATGTAGCAGAAAACAAGCTTTTATTTCAACAAAAAATCTGGATAATTTCTTTTAGTGGTGCAATATTATTAATTTTTTCTTTATTGTATTTTTTAAAAAATCAAAAATTAAAAACAGAAAAACTATATGCAGAAGCTGAAAGACAAAAAGCGAGTGAAGAAATATATATTTTATCTCAACAACAGCAACATAAATTAGAAGAAGGAAAAATAAAAGAAAGAAATAGAATTTCTGAAGAGTTACATGATGGTATATTAGGAAAATTATTTGGAGTTAGATTGGGATTGGGGTTTCTTAATCTTAAGAATACAGAAACTAATAATAAATTAGATTCATGTGTCTATGAGTTACAAGAAATAGAAAAAGAAATACGAAGTATTTCTCATGATTTAAAAAATCATTTAACCCCAATTAAGATGAATTTTATTACTTTAGTTTTTCAATATATTAAGAATAGTTGTTCATTAATTGATTTAACACATGAAATCAATTCAGATAAAAAAATAATTTGGGATGAAGTTAATGATGTAATCAAAATTAATTTATTTAGAATTATTCAAGAAATTGTACAAAACACAATAAAACACGCAGATGCTAAAAAGTTAATTATTAATTTTACCTTACAAGAAAATACTATAGATTTGTTAATAAAAGATAATGGTTGTGGCTTTAGTATTACTAATATTAAAGAGGGTATTGGTCTTAAAAATATTAAATCTCGAATAAAAAAAATAGATGGCACAATAAAAATTATTTCAAAAGTATCAAAAGGAACAGTTTTTAAAATTTCAATCCCTATTATTTAAAATATAATTCTTATGAAAAAGATAAAATATGTTGTATTGATTATAGATGATCATCCTCTTATTGTAAGTGCATACAGAGATGCATTAGATTTTATTAGTAAAAAAAATCAAGAAATTAGTTTTCATATAAAAACTGCTTCAGATTGTGAAACTGCCTTTGTACAAATTGAAGCATCAGAAAATAAAATACAAAAATTTGATTTAATATTTTTAGATATAAAACTTCCACCATCAAAAAACCATAAAATATTAAATGGAGAAGGCTTAGGAATTATCATTAAAGAGCGTCTTCCAGACTGTAAAATTATTATATCAACAACATTTAATGATAATTTTAGAATTTATAATATTTTTCAAAGTATTAATCCAGAAGGGTTTTTAATAAAAAATGAAATAACCTCTAAAGAACTAACGAGTGCTATAGAAGATGTTTTAAATAACAAATTATATTATAGTGATACCGTTACAAAACATCTTAGAAATGAAGCCTCAAATAATTTGTTTTTGGATAAAATAGATAGAAAAATTCTTTTTGAATTATCACGAGGAACAAAAATGTCGAAATTACCAAATTTTGTACCTCTTTCACTTGCAGGAATAGAAAAAAGAAAACGTAGATTAAAAGAACTTTTTGGAGTTACAAAAGAAAATGACAAATCATTAATTGTTGTAGCTAGAGAAAAAGGGTTTGTATAGTTTTTTGTTTTTTAAAACCTTAAAATAGTGTGAAATTTATTACATTTGATTTCTATGAAATTATCTATTCACAAAATCTTTTTTTACTTAGGTTTTTTATTTGTTTTATTATTTTTTTATTGGTCAAGATTACTTTTAATATCAATTATACTTCTAATTTTATTAGATAGTTTTACCTTAAAGGTAATACTTTCTAAAGCTACTAAAAAAGTATCTATAGCGACTTCTAATTTTATTAAGTATTCTGTAATTGTTATTCTTCCTATACTTTTTGCCATTTTTTTCAGAACATTTTTTTTTGACATCTATTATGTTCCTTCTAGTTCAATGGAAAAAACGCTTTTTCCAGGTGACTATGTATTAATAAATAAGATAAGTTACGGAGCTAAAGTTCCTAAACATTTAAGAAATGTACCTGTAATTGGTTGTCTTTTTAAAAACCCAGAAAATGAATTTGATTTATACAAACCATTAAAATCATTTAATAAATTTAAAAGAAACGATATTATTGTTTTTAAAGCGGTAGATGGTGCAGATATGTTTTTAATAAAACGAATTATTGGTCTTCCTAGTGATACTTTACAAATTAAACAGACAAAGGTTATTGTAAATTCTAAAGAGTTGCAAGAAAAAGAAGCATACTCTTATAACTACATTTATAAACAAAAAAAGGCAGTTTCATTATTTCAAAACTATTCAAATAAAGAGTATAAGAACTTACCTAGTGCACAAAAAAAACTTTATAAAAAAGATATTATAATAAACCCAGCCAACAACTATTATTTATTTCCATCAGCAAAACAAAATTTATGGACAAGAGATAATTATGGAAAATTAATTGTTCCAAAAAAAGGGATGCAACTAGTATTAAACCAAAATAATAGAGATTTGTACCAACAAATAATTAATAAGTTTGAACACACAAAATTAAAGAATACTACTAAGGTATATGTTTTTAAAAACAACTATTATTTTGTAATGGGAGATAATAGACATAATTCTTTAGACTCTAGGTCTTATGGCTTTGTTCCTGAAAGCTATATACAAGGTAAAATGATTAGTGTGTTTTAATTTTTTTCCCATCTGAAATAACTCTTCCTTTTATAAATAAATGATCAGGGCTTGTTTTACTATTTGAAAACACCATAATTTCTTTTGTAAAATAACCTTTTTTAGAAGTATCATATTCAATTAAAATACTGTCTTTTTGTAAATACAACAATTTGATTTCTGACCATCTTGCAATTGTACAACCACAAGTAGTTGTAATTTTTTCAATAAGCAAAGAGTTCTTTTCTGAATTTTTGTAAGTAAAATAAACTTTTGCAGTATCATTTAAATGTAATTCCCCAAAATCAAAATTATAAAAGTTAAAAATTAGTTTTGTTTTATTTCTAAAAGATGTTAACTTTTTTTTTCTTAAAAAATTATTTATACTAAAAGATAGTATAAAAATTAAAATTAACAAAATAATCTTTT
>CAZZPG010000075.1:0-9097 GCA_964655975.1 uncultured Flavobacteriaceae bacterium | reverse complement strand
ACCACAGAAGAAGAAGTTATTATCCTTCTTTTTGTATTTCTACTGCATGTGGATAAGGGATTTCTATACCTGCTTTATCTAATGCCAATTTTATGTTTTCAATAGTACTAAAATATACATCCCAATAATTAGGCGTGGTTACCCAAGGACGTACAGCAAAGTTTACCGAACTTTCTGCCAATTCAGATACATTTATACTAGGCAATGGGTCTTTTAAAACTTTTGGATTATCTGTTAAAACTTTTAATAAGACTTCTTTGGTTTGCTTTATATCTGCATCATAAGAAACTCCAATAGTTAAATCTACACGTAATTTACCCTCAGCACTATAATTTAAAATATTTCCGTTAGAAAGAATTCCGTTTGGTATAATTGCTAATTTATTTTCTGGTGTATTTAATTGTGTGGTAAAAATCTGAATTTCTTTTACAACTCCAATAACTCCTTGAGCTTCAATTAAATCTCCAATTTTAAAAGGTTTAAAAATCATAATTAATGCACCCCCTGCAAAATTAGACAAAGAACCTTGTAATGCTAAGCCAATAGCTAATCCTGCAGCTCCTAAAATAGTTGCAAAAGATGTTGTTGCAACACCTAACTGAGATATAACACTAACAAATAGTACTGCCTTTAATATCCAACCAATTAAATTTCCTAAAAAATTTTGTAATGTAGGGTCTACACCTCTTTTTTGCATTATTTTTTTACTAGCTTTTACAATAAAACCAATAAAAATTAAACCAATAATTAACAAAACTAAAGCCATTAAAACTTTAGGTGAATATTCTACAATTAAATTTTTTATTTTTTCTATATACGTTTCCATAGTAATTTTTTTTAAGTTAAAAGATGCGAGCAAAAGTAGTTGTAATCCTTTAATTTTACAAAGAATATTAAACTTCTTATTTTTTTAGTTGTTTAATTGCCTCTTTAGAATTATTAGTTGGCAATTGACATGCATTGTTTACACATACATAGATAAGTGTAGTGCTTTTACTAAACCTTTCTTGTAACAACGGTAAATTACTTTTTGTAGTACTACCAGAAATGAGTTTATTTGGAATATATTCTTTATTGATTTCTTTTACTTTTTGAAGTGCATCTGCTCCAGAAACTGCCACCTCGTAATAGTTATATGTCAAGTTTAAATACAAATCTAACCAGTTGGAATATGCCGATGTATATGTATCCATATCTTTCATATTGTGTAACATTTGTTTACTAGTTTTTAGGTAATACGGATTGTTATAAAAATGACTCAATTTAAAAAGATTTTTTGCCATAATAGAGTTTGATGCAGGAATCACATTATCTTCAGTTTCCATTTTTCTACTGATAAGCTTTGTGTCTGTATTAGAAGTAAAGAAAAACATATGGTATTTAATATCAAAAAAGTGGTCAAAAGTATAATCTGTTAATTGTTTGGCAGTGTGCAACCATTTTGTATTAAAAGTTACTTCATACAAGGCAATATACGCATCAATTAACGCTGCGTAATCTTCTAAATAACCGTTAATACTAGATTTATTATTTTTAAAATTATGATGTAAACTTCCATTTTCTTTTAGTAGATTTTGTTCTAAAAAATTTGCGTTTTTTAGAGCAATTTCTAAAAAATGATGGTCATTAAAAGTTCTATACGCATCTACATATCCTTTTAACATTAGTGCATTCCAAGAGGTTAAAATTTTATCATCTAATCTAGGTCTAGAGCGTTTCTCTCTTGCTTTTAATAGAATATTTTTCCAGTTTTTTACCTTGTTTTTTAGTAAGTTTATATCTATTTTATGCTCTTTAGCAAAAAACTTATCAGAAGATGTTTTAATTAAATGATAGTTTCCGTATTCCCATAATCCGTAGGTATTAATATTATAGTATTCTGAAAACAAGTTAAAATCGGTAATTAATTTTTGTAAATCTTCTTTTTTCCATATATAAAAAGTACCTTCCTCTAATTTACCTTTTTTATCTAAACTATCTGCATCTAATGAAGAATAGAAACCACCGTTTTTGTTCATCAACTCTCTTTCTATAAAGATTAATGTTTGATAAACCGTTTCCTTATACTCATCATTTTTGGTTGCTAAATACGCATCTGAAAATAGGCTAACCAACTGAGCATTATCATACAACATTTTTTCAAAATGTGGAATATGCCATTTTTTATCTGTAGAATATCTAGAAAACCCACCTCCTACTTGATCAAACAAACCTCCTCTAGCCATTTTAAATAAAGTGATATTTACATAGTTTTTTAGTTTTTTATTATTGGTTTGATAAGCGTATCGTAATAAAAAATGATAATTATTGGGCATTGGAAATTTTGGAATTCTTTTCATTCCTCCAAATTGTTCATCAAAATATTTTTCCCACTTATTTACACATTCTTTTAAATATTTTTTGGTGAAATTTTCTTTTTTTCTATTGATATGTATCAATCCAGATTGCTGGATGCCTTCTGTTAATTTTGTATCGTATTCCTCTAATTTTTTCTTATCTTTTTGGTATAAATCAGCTATTTGAGTAAGTGATTTTACCCAATCATCTTTTCTAAAATAAGTACCTCCCCAAACAGGTTTCCCATTCGGTAGGGCAACTGCATTAAGAGGCCAACCACCACGTCCTGTCATTAACTGTACTGCGTTCATATACACTTGGTCTATATCTGGTCTTTCTTCTCTATCTACTTTTATACAGATGTAGTTGGTATTCATCATTTTAGCAACCTCTTCATTTTCAAAACTTTCATGCTCCATAACATGACACCAATGACAAGCTGCATATCCTATAGAAATTAAAATTAATTTATTTTCTTTTTTTGCTAAAGCAAGAGTCTCATCATTCCAAGCATACCAATTTACAGGATTGTGGGCATGTTGTAACAAGTAAGGACTTGTTTCTTTAATTAAATTATTAGTAAATTTATGATGATCCACTGCTTGTTTTTTTTGACCGTTGCAATTAATAAAAACAACTGTTAAAAGAATGAAGATATTTTTTTTCATAAACCAAAAGGTATAAAATAAAAAATACGGTTTGGGAAAACCAAACCGTATTATAGTAGTTAGTTTTAAAAAATTACTTTACTTCAAAAGTAATTTTTAAATTTACTCTATATTCTGCAACTTCACCATCATTTACAACTACACTTTGAGATTGTACAAATGCAGATTTAATATTTTTAACACTTTTAGCTGCGTGTTTTACTGCTTTTTGTGTTGCATGCTCCCAACTTTTGTCAGAATTTGCTAAAACTTCAATAACTTTCATTACTGCCATAACTTTATTTTTTGTTTAAGATTAATAATTAAGCAGTAAATATATAAAAATTTCTAGATACTAAAATAAAAGAATGTTAATTATTTAATATTTAGAGAACATTAAATTAACATTAAAATCGGTTTTTTGCAGTATATAAAATTTAAAATAACAACAAAAATGTTACACAAATTAAAAACAATAGTATTGCTTGTTGCTCTATTTGCTACAGCTACTATTTTTGGACAAAAACAGAAAAATTCCTTTAAAGTAAAATGGGCAAACGGTCTTAAAATTGAAAGTGCAAACAAACAATTTAAGTTAAAAATTGGAGGGAGAATTATGTACGACATGGGTTTTTTCTCATTAAATAATCAAGCAAAAAAAAATGGATATAGGTTAAAATCAAAAAATGGTGATGAATTTCGTAGAGCACGTTTATTTACCTCAGGGACTCTTTATAATAATGTGAATTTTAAACTACAATTAGACTTTACAGGAGGTAAAACAACATTAAAAGATGCTTTTATCACTATAAAAAAACTACCGTTTGTAGGTAATTTTAGAGTAGGACATTTTTTACAACCTTATAGTTTAGAGGCATTCTCTAGTAGTAAATACATGATTTTTATGGAAAGATCTCTTCATAATAGTATGATTCCTGAAAGAAATTCTGGTTTGATGTTTTTTAACGAAGTAGCTAACAAAAGGATGTCTTGGCAAGTTGCCTTTCTTAGAAATGCTAATAAAAATACGTCTGATAATCCTAAGACAAACGGAAGTTATTCTTTAATTACACGTATTGCTGGAACTGTAATAAAAGATGAAAACTCTTTGTTACATTTAGGTATTGCTTTTCGTTATGCAAAACCCCAAGAAAGCAAAAAATTTAAATATTCTGTTAAGCCAGAAGTTCATATTGCTGATAAATATATTAAGACAAGTGTAAGTGGTGTTGAAAGCATCAATATGACAAATTTAGAAGTTGCCTATAATGTTGGTTCTCTTGCTTTACAAGGAGAGTATGCTATTGCAAAGGTAAACTCATCAATCAAAAATAAAGTATTTAACACTTTTTATACGCAAGTAAGTTATTTATTAACTGGCGAAAAAAGAAATTATAAAAACTCTTTAGCTGGGTTTTCTAGAGTAAAACCAAAAAATAACTTTGGTAAAAACGGTATAGGAGCTTTCCAGATTGCACTACGGTATTCTCAAATTGATGGAATGAACAACGATAAAATGAGTAATATTACCTTAGGTATTAACTGGCATTTAAACTCAGCAACAAGAATTATGGCAAATTATGTAATTTCTAATTTAGATAACAACACTCAATTTACAGGAAAAGGTAATTTCAATGCATTCCAAATGCGTTTCCAAATAGATTTTTAAAATCCTTATTAAATCAGTTTATGAAAAGGAGCATTGCGTACACAATGCTCCTTTTTTATTTTTACTCAATTTCTCTTAACATAAAGATAACCTTATGGTGTCTTTTTCTTCATCTTGATATAACCTTTAGTTAACAAGTGTTTTAGTCATTTGTAATACTTAAAAATAATAGAAAACAAAATGAAAAAATTATCAATCATCTTCGCTTTAGCAATACTAATAGTAGCCTGTGGAGACAACAAAAGAAAAAAAGAAACACAAGGTGTTTCAAAATTATCAGGAATGATTAAAGTAGATGGCTCTAGTACGGTTTTTCCAATTACTGAAGCCGTTGCAGAAGAATTTCGAAAAATAGAACCAAAAGTAAAAGTAACGATTGGTGTTTCTGGAACTGGAGGTGGATTTAAAAAATTCTCAAGAGGAGAAACTAATATTTCTGATGCCTCTAGACCCATAAAGGATAAAGAAAAGAAAGCATGTATAGAAAATAATATAAATTATGTATCCTTAGAAGTTGCTTATGATGGTTTAGCTGTTTTAATAAACCCTCAAAATGACTGGGTTAAAAGTTTTACTATCAAAGAATTAAAAAAAATATGGGAACCTGCTGCACAAGGAAAAATTATGAAATGGAGTCAAATAAACCCTAAATGGCCAAACAAAGAAATTCATTTATTTGGCCCTGGAATTGCTTCTGGCACATACGATTATTTTACCAAAGCAATTGTAGGCAAAAGTGGTTCAAGTAGAGGAGATTATACCGCAAGTGAGGACGACCATGTATTAGTACAAGGTATTGCTGGAGACAAATATGCTTTAGGTTTTTTTGGATTAGCCTATTATGCCGAAAACAAAGACAAACTTACTTTGGTTGGTGTTTATAACGGAGAAAAAGTAGTAAAACCAACACTAGAAACGGTAAGTAACGGAACATACAAACCTCTTTCTAGACCTTTATTTATCTACGTGAATAGCACATCTATCAAACAAAAAGAAGTTATAAAGTTTGTAGATTTTTACATAAAAAATGCAGGAGAATTATCTAAAGATGTAGGATATATACCTTTACCAAAAGAGAGTTATAACAAACAAGCTCAAAAATTTAAAACTTTTGTTAAAAAAAATAAATAGACAAAAGTTTAATTAGAGAAATTTAGACACCAATTGATGTCTAATTTCCTTATAAAAAAAGGGATGCGAAAAATTAAAGAATTAATCATTAAAAAATTACTATTACTTAGTGCTTCAATTACAATTGCAGTTACCATAGGTATTGTAGCCGTTTTATCAGTAGAAACAATTCAATTTTTTAATGAAATTTCTATTATAGATTTTTTTACGGATACACAATGGACTCCTTTATTTACAGATAAACATTTTGGTATTTTACCTCTCTTAAGTGGTACTCTACTAACCTCGCTTATAGCTATTTTAGTAGCTCTTCCACTTGGTTTATCTATTAGTATTTATTTAAGTGAATATGCTCCAAAAAATTTTAGAAAAACTATAAAACCTTTATTAGAATTATTAGCAGCAGTACCAACAGTTGTATATGGTTTTTTTGCTCTAATTGTAGTAACCCCTTTTTTACAAAGTATTATTCCAAATTTATCAGGGTTTAACTCACTCTCTGCAGGAATTGTTATGGGAATTATGATTATTCCATTTATTTCATCATTAAGTGAAGACGCTTTACATGCTGTACCAGATACTTTAAGAGAAGCCTCTTTTGGGATGGGTGCTACAAAACTGCAAACAGCATTTAAAGTAGTTGTACCATCTGCATCATCAGGAATTATTGTTTCTATTATTTTGGCCATCTCTAGAGCTATTGGAGAGACTATGATTGTTGCCATTGCTGCAGGGCAACAACCAAGATTAACGCTAAACCCAACAGTTCCTATAGAAACTATTACAGCCTATATTGTACAAGTTAGTTTAGGAGATGTGCAACATGGAACGCTAGAATACAGAACTATTTTTGCGGCAGGAATTACTCTTTTTGTATTTACTTTTTTATTAAATACCTTAAGTTATCGTATTAGAAAAAAATACCAAGCACGCTATGAATAATATTCAAAAAAACCGATTAAAAGACCAACTTTTTAAAATTTGGGGAATTACAGCAACCTTAATTGGACTTATATTATTAGTTGTTTTTATTGGTGATATTTTAATTGATGGAATCCGTAGAATTGATTGGGAATTTATTATTAATTTACCCTCTAGAAAACCAGAAAAATCAGGAATTTATACTGCCCTAATGGGAAGTATTTGGATTTTAGGTCTTACCACATTAATTGCCTTTCCTATTGGTGTTGCAGCAGCGATTTATTTAGAAGAATATGCTAAAAAAAATCGATTTTCTGCATTTTTAGAAATCAATATTTCAAATTTGGCAGGAGTACCATCAATTATTTACGGCTTATTGGGGTTAGAGGTTTTTGTAAGAGTAATGAACCTTGGAGCAAGTGTTTTAGCGGGGAGTTTAACACTCTCTTTATTAATTCTTCCTATTGTAATTGTTGCCACTAGAGAGTCTATCAAAGCAGTACCTGGTTCAATAAAAGATGCATCATATGCATTAGGAGCATCAAAATGGCAAACTATTTGGAATCAAATTTTACCTGCATCTAGTGGAGGTATTTTAACAGGTGTAATTTTAGCTCTCTCTAGAGCTGTTGGAGAAACGGCTCCGTTAATTGTAGTAGGAGCATTGGCATATGTGCCTTTTGCTCCAGAATCTCCAATGGATGGATTCTCTGTGTTACCAATTCAGATTTTTAACTGGATTTCAAGACCTCAACACGGTTTTATAGAAAATGCAGCAGCAGCAATTATTATCTTATTAGCAGTTACTTTTGTAATGAATGGAATTGCAGTTTATTTTAGAAATAAATGGCAGAAAAAATTAAAATAATGAAAATAGTAATGAAAAAACTAATAACAAAAGAAAAAATTATTGAAGAAATAGACACAAAACCTTCAAGAATTGATGTAAAAGATGTAAAAGTTTGGTATGGTGATTTCAAAGCCATTAAAGGGATTAATATGAAAATAAAACCCAATTCTATAACTGCTTTTATTGGACCTTCAGGATGTGGAAAATCAACATTTTTAAGGCTCTTTAATAGGATGAACGATTATATTGATGTATTTAAAATGGAAGGGAAAATTAAAATCAATGGAGAAAATATTTACAAGAAAAAGGTTCGTGTAGAAGAGCTACGAAAGGAAGTTGGTATGGTATTTCAAAAACCTAATCCTTTTCCTAAATCAATTTTTGAAAATGTTGCATACGGATTAAAAATTCAAGGAATAAAAGACACAAAATTTATTAAAGAACGTGTTGAAAAAGCGTTAAAACAGGCTGATTTATGGGAAGAAGTAAAAAATAATTTAAAAAAATCTGCTTTAGCGTTATCTGGAGGGCAACAACAACGTTTATGTATTGCTAGAACTTTAGCAGTTGAGCCTTCAATTATTTTAATGGACGAACCTACATCTGCATTAGACCCAATATCAACAAAAAAAATAGAAGAATTAATTTCTGAATTAAAAGACAAATACACCATTATTATTGTAACTCACAATATGCAACAAGCTAGTAGAATTAGTGATTATACAGCGTTTTTTTACCTTGGAGAATTAATAGAATACGGAAAAACAAAAAAGATTTTTACAAATCCATCAGAAAGACGTACAGAAAATTATATTACAGGACGTTTTGGTTAAAAAATAAAGAATTATGGCAATAAATGCAGAACTACAAAGAGAGGTTTTAAACCAGGCAGGGTTAGAAATGCTTACTATTTGCAAAACACAATTAGAAAAAACCATTGAGGCTTTTTTACAGCATGATTCCGATTTGGCAGAAGAGGTAATCAATACAGAAAATCGTGTAAATGCATTAGATTTAAAAATAGAAAGAGATTGTGAGCGTTTTTTAGCGTTATACAACCCCGTGGCTATTGATTTACGCTTTATTATGGCAATTAGAAAAATAAATATTGATTTAGAAAGAATAGCAGACCATGCTTACGGAATTTCTAAATATGTAACCGATATTGACAGAAAAATTCCTACAAGATTATTTACATCTGTTCAATTTAAAGAAATGTTTACAACCATACAAAGTATGCTAGAAAACATAACGGTTGCTTATGAAAATAAAGATGTAAAAATAGCACGTAAAGTTTTTAAAAAAGATAAAACTTTAGATAAAATTAACGCACAATCTTTTACAATTATAGAAGAAGAAATTAAAAAAAACAATGCCATTACTGGTAATGCGCTCATCTTATTTTCGGTCATTAAAAAATTAGAAAGAGTTGGAGATTTACTAAAAAACATTGCTGAGGAAATTATTTTTTATATAGATGCAGAGGTTATAAAACACTCAAAAAAAAAATAACATTAAGATAACATTAGATTTTTATTTTTA
>CAZZPG010000074.1:223-9251 GCA_964655975.1 uncultured Flavobacteriaceae bacterium | reverse complement strand
AATCATATATTTTATTGACCTCTAAGATATGAAATTATCTACTGACCTCAATTTTCTTTTTCTTGTACTTCTTTGCGCAATCCACTGCTTGAGAAACGGTGTTCTCTTTTATTAAAGTATAATTTTATACCTTTTTTTTCACAATAATCTCTTCCTGTAAATTGTTTGTTTGCATATTCATCTCCAATAATACGTACATCTATTTTAAATGAACGTAACACGTCTTCTAAATCTTGTTCTGTTGCATACGGAACAATTTCATCTACATATTTACAGCCTTTTAATTGAATATACCTTTCTACAACAGATTGTATCGGTCTGTTTTTATCTGGTCTATCTAAGGTAGGATCTGTTTGTAACGCACATATCAAATAATCACATTCTCTTTTTGCTTCCTCAAGCATTTTTATATGACCCGCATGTAACAAATCAAAAGCACTAAAAGTTATTCCTATTTTCATAGTTGCAAATATACTTATTATTTCACATAACAAAAGAGTGTTTTTCTCCTTTTTTATCAATTTTTGTATTCCTAATATTATGTACAATTTCTATCGATTGTCTTGCATCTTCTAAGCCAAAACCGTTTCCTTTTAAAATACCTTTATAACTTTCTGTATGCAATTCGGTAAAACCACCACTAAACTCAATTTCTTGCCCATCAACTGTAATTGAACGATAGGTTCTTTGTCCTTTTTCTTGTACTTCTTTGGGTAATGAATTTTCATCAATCGATAAAAACCAACGTACTCTAGCTTTTTCAAATTCTAAATAGCCTGCCGATTTATCTTTCTCTCTTAAATGCACCTTACTTTCTTGTACTTTTCCAAAAATCCACGATAACATATCGTAAAAATGGACTCCAATATTGGTAGCTATTCCTCCTGATTTACTTTCATCTCCTTTCCAAGAAATATCATACCAATTTCCTCGTGAGGTAATATAGGTTAAATCTATATCATATTTTTCTTTCTTTTTTTCAATATCAACCTTGTTTTTTAATGCAATAATACTTGGATGTAATCTTAATTGTAAGATGGTATTAATTTTTTTTCCAGATTCTTTTTCAATAGCCTGCAACGCATCTACATTCCAAGGATTTAATACCAAAGGTTTTTCGCAAATTGCATCTGCTCCTCTACGTAATGCCATCCGTATATGAGAATCATGTAAATAATTTGGTGTACAAATACTTACATAATCTAAATGAATATTTTTTTGTCTTTTTAACTTTTCTATATGACGATCAAACCGTTCAAATTCTACAAAAAAATCTGCTTTCGGAAAATAACCATCCATTACACCCACGCTATCAAATTTATCTAAGGCAGCTATTAAATTATTGTTGGTATCTTTTATTGCTTTTAAATGCCTTGGGGCTATATATCCTGCCACTCCTATCAATGCAAAATTTTTCATTTAACGGTATATTTTAACAAATTTACAAAACCAACTCAAATACTATCCTCTCTTTTATTTATATTTTTCCGTGCTTTTGTTTCTACTTTTTTAAACTCCTACTTGATAATATTCAAATCCTTTTTTTTCTAAATTAAAATTTCTATATTGGTTTCTTCCATCAAAAATAATAGGTTTTTTTAATTGTTTTTTTAGTTTTTCAAAATCCGGAAAACGAAACTCTTTCCATTCTGTTAGTAATATTAAAGCATCTACATCTTTTACAACTTCATATTTGTTTTTTCCATAAAAAACTGAAAATCCTTTTAAATACTTTTCCTTTGCTACTTTTATTGCTTTAGGGTCATATACTTTAATTTTAGCTTTTCTTTTTATTAGCTCTTTAATAAGATAAACAGATGGTGCCTCTCGCATATCATCTGTTTCTGGTTTAAATGATAGCCCCCAAATGGCAAAAGTTTTTTTTGATAAATCTTCTCCAAATCTATTTAAAATTTTTTCTAAAAATAATTCCTTTTGTTCTTGATTTACTTTATTTACTGCAGAAATTAATTTTGGATGATAGCCTTTCTCTTTTCCTAATTCAATCAAAGCTAAAATATCTTTCGGAAAACACGTTCCTCCATAACCAATTCCTGGATATATAAAATTGTATCCTATTCTACTATCCGACCCAATACCTTCTCTTACTTTATTTACATCTGCTCCAACTTTTTCACAAATATTGGCAATTTCATTAATAAATGAAATTTTTGTTGCTAACATTGCATTTGCTGCATATTTTATCATTTCTGCAGATAAAATATCTACTGTTATAAATCGATCTCGAGTTCTAAAAAAAGGGCTATATAGTTCTTGCATTTTTTCAAAAGCTCTCTTATTTTCTGCTCCAATAACAATTCTATCTGGTTTCATAAAATCATTAATCGCTGCACCTTCTTTTAAAAATTCTGGATTAGAAACTACATCAAACTCTACACTTAAATTTCTTTTTGCTATTTCAGATTGAATAATTTCTTGTACTTTATGTGTTGTACCTACTGGAACTGTTGATTTTGATACTACAATTTTATATGATGATATAGCCTTTCCTATACTTTTAGCAACATTAAAAATAGCAGATAAATCTGCTTTCTTATCTTCCCTCATAGGTGTTCCAACAGCAATAAAAACAATTTGGGCTTCTTTTATGGCAGAAGAAATATTTAAAGTAAAAAAAAGTGTTTTTTGAGAATTGTTTTTAATTATCTCCTGTAAACCTGGCTCATAAATAGGAATTACTCCTGTGTTTAATTGCTTAATTCTAGCTTCATCAATATCTACACAAGTTACTTGGTTTCCCATTTCTGAAAAACAAGCTGCGGTAACTAACCCTACGTATCCTGCTCCAATTACAGTAATTTTCATCTACCTAATTCTTTCTATTTAATCTACAGCCCTTTATCTTTTTGCTTTTCTGTAAGACTATTCTTTACATCATAGATTACAGATTTTTCTTTCTTTAGAAATTTAAAATTTAATTCTTTAAATTCATTATGAGCAACTGTTAATATAATAGCATCAAACTTTTTAGAAGGAAGTTTTTTTGTAGATTTTAATTTATGCTCACGCATTACCTCTTCTTCATCTGCCCAAGGATCATAGATAGTAACATTTGTACTAAAACCTTTTAAAGCAGCAACAACATCAATAACTTTTGTGTTTCTTACATCTGGGCAATTTTCTTTAAAGGTAATACCTAATACTAAAATATCTGCATCTTTTACACGAATATCTTTTTCTATCATTAATTTAATAACTTCAGATGCTATATATTCTCCCATACTATCATTTAGCCGTCTTCCTGCTAATATTATTTCTGGATGATACCCATATTCTTGTGCTTTTTGTGCTAAGTAATAAGGATCTACTCCTATACAATGACCACCTACTAAACCTGGTTTAAAAGGTAAAAAATTCCATTTTGTTCCTGCTGCTTCTAATACATCATGTGTATTAATATTCATCAATCCAAAAATCTTTGCCAACTCATTTACAAAAGCTATATTAATATCTCTTTGAGAGTTTTCTATCACTTTTGCTGCTTCTGCAACTTTAATAGTTGGAGCTAAATGTGTACCTGCAATTATTACAGATTTATATAATTCATCTACTTTTTTACCAGTTTCTAGAGTTGATCCTGAGGTAACTTTTAGAATTTTTTCAACAGTGTGTTCTTTATCTCCTGGATTAATTCTTTCTGGAGAATATCCTGCATAAAAATCTTTATTAAAAATCATTCCTGATACTTTTTCTAAAATAGGAATACACTCTTCTTCTGTAGCACCTGGATATACTGTAGATTCATAAATTACAATATCTCCCTCTTTTAAAACAGACCCAACAGTTTCACTCGCCTTTATTAATGGGGTTAAAACAGGTCTATTATTTTTATCTACTGGTGTTGGAACGGTAATAATGTAATAAGTACAATCTTTAATATCTTCTAACGTAGTTGAACAAAAAAGCCCTTTTTTATTTGTAGGCTTTTCAACTAATACAGATTGTAACACTTCATCAGATACTTCTAATGTTATATCTGTCCCAGAGATTAATTCTGCAACTCTTTCTTTATTAATATCAAACCCTACTACTGGATATTTTGTAGCAAATAATCTTGCTAATGGCAAACCAACATATCCTAATCCTATAATTGCTATTTTAATTCCTTTCATCATTACAAGTTTTTCCAATACCACTTTACTGCTTCTTTTAACCCTTTTTGGAGAGAAAATTGTGGATTATATTTTAATAATTTCTTAGCCTTCTCTATACTTGCCAATGAGTGTGGAATATCTCCTGCTCTATTTGACCCATGTATAACTTTAATTGTTTTTATAGAGTTTTTATATTCTGATAGGTATTCTTTTAAATAACTTACTAAATCATTTAATGTATTTCTATCACCATATGCAACATTATACACCGTATTTACAGATTCTTTTTTTGTTGTAATTAATGCTAAAAAATTAGCTTGAATAACATTATCTATATAGGTAAAATCTCTTGAATAGTTTCCGTCTCCATTAATTATTGGTGATTCTCCTGCCATTAATTGACTTACAAACTTTGGGATTACAGCTGCATACGCTCCATTTGGGTCTTGCTTTCTTCCAAAAACATTAAAATAACGGAGTCCAATTGTTTCTAATCCGTACGTTTTAGAAAAAACATCTGCATACAATTCATTTACATATTTTGTAATTGCATAAGGTGATAATGGTTTACCAATTACATCTTCTACTTTTGGTAATCCTTTAGAGTCTCCATAAGTTGATGAGCTAGCTGCATACACAAACCTTTTTACATTTGCGTCTTTAGAGGCCACTAACATATTTAAAAACCCTCCAACATTCACTTCATTTGAAGTAATTGGGTCATTAATAGATCTTGGAACCGAGCCTAATGCTGCTTGATGCAAAACATAATCAACATCTTTTACTGCTCTTTGACAATCTGATAAATTTCGAATATCTCCCTCTATTAATTTAAAATTTTGATTTTCTAATAAGTGTACTATATTTTCTCTTTTGCCAGTTGAAAAATTATCTAAACAGATAACTTTATTGTTTTTTTCTAATAGTACCTCGCAAAGGTTTGAACCTATAAAGCCAGCACCTCCTGTTACTAAAATTTTCTTTTCAGAAAGGTTTAATTCCATATTATTTTTTTTAAAGAAGCTCTTATTCCTTTTTCAAGTAACAAATATACAAAAACTTGTTTATTGCTAAACATCAATTCTTTTAAAAAGAAAAAATCCTCTCCAAAAAATATTGAAGAGAATTTTATTGTGGGCAATGAGGGATTCGAACCCCCGACCCCTTGGGTGTAAACCAAGTGCTCTGAACCAACTGAGCTAATTGCCCAATCTTAATGATTGCGGATGCAAATATAAAACGGTTTTTTTTTTTACCAAAGAAAAAAAAGACTTTATTTTAAATTACTTCTGCAACCACAAATGTACTTCCTCCTACATAAATTAAATCTGAATTTTTAGCACTACTAACTGCTTTTTTATATGCCTTATTTACAGAAAAAAAAGATTCGCCTTTTAACCCAAACTTTTTTGCTATTTTTTGCAGTTCTTTTTCATTTAACCCTCTAATAATATTTGGTTTACAAAAATAATAAATTGCTTTTTTTGGAAACAAGGGCAAAACATCTTCTAACTTTTTATCATTTACCACTCCTAAAACGATATGTAGCTTATTATATTTTTCATTTTTTAGCTGATGTAATACATAGCTCAATCCTTCTTTATTATGTGCCGTATCACAAATTACTTTTGGGTTATCTTGTAAAACCTGCCATCGTCCTAGTAAGTTTGTGTTTTTAACAACATTTAACAATCCTTTTTTAATGTGATTATCAGAAATTTTAAACCCTTTTAATTGTTTAATTGCTGTAACAGCAGTTTTTGTGTTGTTTTTCTGATAATCGCCCAATAAATCAGTTAGATAATTCTTTTTATCATCAGAAGCAAAAATTATTTTTGAATTGTTTTTTTTTGATTTATTGATAAAAACTGCTACAACTTCTTTTTGATATTCTCCAATTACAACTGGGGTGTTTTTTTTTATAATTCCTGCTTTTTCAAAGGCAATTTCTGGTAAAATTTCTCCTAAAAACTGGGTATGATCTAGCCCTATATTAGTAATTACCGAAACTTCTGGGGTAATTATATTTGTTGAATCTAATCGTCCTCCTAAGCCTACTTCTATCACTGCAATATCTACTTTTTCTTTAGCAAAAGTACTAAAAGCCAATCCTACAGTCATTTCAAAAAAAGAAAGTTTTTGTTTTTCTAAAAAGGGTTTATTACTTTCAATAAATTTAGTTACTTTTTGTTTAGAAATTTCTTTTCCGTTAATTCTAATTCTTTCTGTAAATTTTTTTAAATGTGGTGATGTATATAACCCTACTTTATAACCTGCTTCTTGTAAAACGGAAGCAATCATATGACTTGTAGAACCCTTTCCGTTAGTGCCACCAACATGAATGGTTTTTATTTTTTTTTCTGGAAAGCCCAATTCTTTTGAAAATGCTAAAATATTGGTCATATTTTTTTTAAACGCTATTTTACCTTGACGCTGATACATTGGTAATTGAGAAAACATCCATTTTAAAGTTTCTTGGTAAGTCATACTTCTTGTTTCATTTCTATTTTTGTAAGAATGACAATAATTAAAACAAATATACTTGATTATTTAGACAAAGAAAATTTGTAGATAATTGTTCCTTTTTGTTTTGTGGGTGCTTTCCCATCTGCATTCCATTGAGTACGTAACGCAGCAACTTTGGCAGGTTTTAATAAACATGGTGCAGTATTGGTGCTTCCTTTTACACCTGCAATAGCTTTTATTACTTTTCCTTTTTTATCTACTTCTATACTTACTACTACAACTCCTTCTTCTTGGCAATCGGGTTGTTCTTTGGGTTTAGACAAAACTTTTCTTCCTGCTAAATTGTAATTTCCTCCGTTACCACTTCCTTTATTTCCGTAGTATTTAGAGGAGTTTGGATCACCATTTTTCTTTCCTTTTACTCCTTTTTTATCATCATCTCCTTCTCCTTTAGGCTTTCCGTTTGTTGCGTTTCCATTAAATAAATTATTTAATGCCTCTTGTGTTTGTTTAGAGGGTTTTGGTTGTTTTTTTACAATTTTTTTTGGGGCTATTTTTTTCTTTACAACTTCTTTAATTGGTTTTATTTTTTCTTTCTTCTTTACTTTTTCTACTACAGGAACATCCTCTGTAGTTTTTTTAGTAATTATTTTTTCTTTGACAATTTTTTCTACTGGTATTTCTTTAATTTGTTTCTTTACTTCCTCTACAACTTCTTTTTTTTGAACAATTTGTTTTTTTGAATTTTCAACGTGTTCTCCACTTCCAACATTTGAGTTTCCAAAATTTATTGCTAGACCGTACTCTTCTGGTGGATCTAGATATTTCATCCCAAAGTTAAAAATTCCGAAAAGTAAAAGCATCAGAATAAGTACCGTAATTACAGCAGATTTTTTTTTATGTTTGGTATCTAAAATTGGCATTTTACTTACTAGGGTAAAGGGTCAAAAAAACAAAGTCAAAAATTTTTGCTTCTTTTTATTTTTAAGCTAAAAATCTACTTCCCTTTTACGGCGAGTATCATTTTTAGTTTGTTTTTATTGGCGATATCTATTATTTTCATCACATTTTTATAAGGAGCATCTTTATGTCCTCTAATAATAATTGTTTTCTTTTTATTTGCTCCTACTTTTTTTAAAATTTCACGTTCTAAATTACTAAAATTTACTTTTGTTTTATCAATATAAAAATTAGATTTTTTAGTAACTGTTACTGCAATTGATGATTTATTTTCTGTTTTTCCTCCTGCTTTTGGCAACACAACATCAATGGCACTAACTGTAACTAAGGTAGATGTGAGCATAAAGAATATTAACAGTAAAAAAACAATATCTGTCATAGACGACATATTAAAACTTGGGTCTACTTTATTTCTTCCTCTTAAATTCATTTACACTGGTTCATTTAATAAATCTAAAAACTCCACAGTTTTAGCTTCCATTTGGTAGATTACCTTATCAGTTCTTACTACTAAATGATTATAGGTGATGTATGCAATAATTCCTACAATTAAACCTGCTACCGTGGTTGTCATGGCTGTATATAAACCGTCAGACAATAGTTTAATATCTATTTGACCTCCAGAATTTGCTATGTTATGAATTGCAATAATCATACCTATAACTGTGCCTAGAAACCCTATCATGGGTGCAGCTCCTGCAATAGTTGCTAACACACTTACATTTTTTTCTAATTGATAAATTTCTAATTTTCCTGCATTTTCTATGGCTGTATTAATATCCTCTAAAGGTTTTCCTATTCTAGAAATTCCTTTTCCTATTAATCTTGCTGTAGGAGAATCTGTATTTCTACACAAAGTAGTTGCCGAATCTAATTTTCCATTTGATACAAAATTTTTAATTTGATTCATAAAATTCTCATCTACTTTTGATGCCTTTTTAATAGCAAAAAATCGTTCAAAATAGATATACAAAGCTACTGCTAGTAATAAAAATAAAATCCCAATAATAACTCTACCTGCCATCCCGCCATCCATTATCAATTTATAAATTGATAATGTTTTTTCATCTGTTATTGCATCAGATATATTTCCTTGAAAAGATAATAACATTCAACTATTTTTTAAATTTACTTACTAATAACGACTCTTTTTTTTAAAAATTGTTTCATTTTATTCATTCATAAAAAGATGTCATTTTAAAATATTTTCCTGTTGATTAAAACAAATTCTCTGTAGCAATAAACACTGCAGAACCTACTAAAAATCCAATAGCTGCTAACCATCCTATTTTTTTTAAATACCACATAAAGTTTATTTTTTCCATTCCCATGGCAACTACACCTGCTGCAGAACCAATAATTAACATACTACCACCTGTACCTGCAGAAAATGCAATAAAATGCCAGATAGATGCGTTTAATGGTTCTTGAAACATCCCCATACTTGCAGCTACTAAAGGAACATTATCTACTACGGCAGAACCTAC
>CAZZPG010000074.1:0-213 GCA_964655975.1 uncultured Flavobacteriaceae bacterium | reverse complement strand
CCACGATATCTTCATTCGGGATAATTCTTGCTAAGTGCTCTGACCCAATAAACAGCAATCCTAAAGACTCTAAAGCTGCCACTGCCATTAAAATTCCGAAGAAAAACAATACACTTGGCATTTCTATTTTAGATAATGATGAGTGTACTGGGCTATGATGTCCTTTTGAATCATCTCCTTCTTCATCTACTACATGAGAGATACTAAATTCTG
>CAZZPG010000073.1:0-9291 GCA_964655975.1 uncultured Flavobacteriaceae bacterium | reverse complement strand
CTTTGCAGTATGTCTATTGCTTCTTGCATAATTGGAAGATCTGAATTGCTTCCCATAATAATTCCTATCATAATTTTATTTTTACTCACTAATAACTTGTACTATTTCTTTTACTTTTTGAGCAATTTCTCGAGCTTTATTAATGTTTGTATGTACAATGGTTACATGTCCCATTTTACGAAAAGGTTTGGTTATTTTTTTTCCATAGATGTGTGGTGTAACTCCATCAATTTTTAAAATTTCTTCCATATTTTTATAGACTACATTTCCTGTATGCCCATCTTCTCCCACCAAATTTACCATAATTCCACCAATTTTACTAGCTGTATTTCCTAATGGAAGATTTAAAATTGCACGCAAATGTTGTTCAAATTGATTGGTGTAACTTGCCTCAATAGAATAATGTCCAGAATTGTGTGTTCTTGGAGCAACTTCATTTACTAAAATAGTATCATCTTTGGTTTGAAACATTTCTACGGCTAATAAACCAACAAAATTAAAAGATTTTGCTACTTTTAAAGCAATTTTTTGTGCTTTTTGTGCAATTTTTTCATCAATTCTTGCAGGACAAATTACATATTCTACTTGGTTAGCTTCTGGATGAAACTCCATTTCTACTACTGGATATGTTTTTGTTTCTCCAGATAAATTTCTCGCCACAATAACAGCTAATTCATTTTTAAAAGGGACTAACTCTTCTGTAATGCATTCTACATTTGGTAACTTTTGTATATCTTCTTGGTTTCTTACTATTTTTACACCCATACCGTCATATCCAAAGCGTGTTGCTTTCCAAACAAACGGAAAACTTAATTTTTTTTTCTTTAATTCATCAATAGAAGAAAAATGAAAAAAGGGTACAGTTGGAATTTTATTATCAAGATAAAACTGCTTTTGAATTCTTTTATTTTGAATAATTCTAATATCTTTTGGCTTCGGATAAATAGTTAATCCTTCGCTCTCTAACTTGTCTAGAGCATCAATATTTACATTTTCAATTTCTATGGTGAGTACATCAACTCTTTTTCCGAAGTTGTATACGTCATCAAAATTTAATAGATTTCCTTGGTGAAATTCATGACAAATTTGAGTGCAAGGAGCATCAGTAGAAGCATCTAAAATAAGGGTATAAATATCTAATTTTTGGGTTTCGGTAAGTAGCATTCTACCTAATTGACCTCCACCGAGAATACCCAATTTAAAATTTGAAGAATAGTAATTTTTCACGTAAATATTTTGGTTGTGTGTTGTTGTCACAAAAGTACGCATCTATTTGAAAAGTACAATATTAATAATTGGTGATTCTTAAAACTGTACTATTTAAATGGGTAACCCAATATTCTCTAGCAAATTTATTTATTCCACTAGTTAATGGTTGTCCGTTTAGGATATTAAATTTGCTATCATCACAAGGGCATACCATTTTTATGCTATTCTGTATTATCATTTGAGAGCAAGAAGATATTGGTAAATGTGGTGCTGCTCTTTCAAATGCTTTAAATTCTGTGCCGTTTATATTGTAAATTATCAATCCTTTTAGCCCACCTGTTGTATATGCCCATCCTCCAGGAATGTTTAGGTTGATAAATTCTGGTAGGTTTAAATCTACCGTTTCATTTACAGAGGCGTAAGGTAAAATAGTATTATCCTGTTTGTTACCATCACAATAAAAAAATGAGAGAGAAATTAATAAAAGAAGTATTTTTTTCATTTTTAAGGATTGGCTTTAAAGATAACGGTGGTAATTTACAAAAATTTTGTATATTTGTGGTCAATCTCATTCTGATTATATCAGTAATGGGATTTTTAAATTTGAAGATGATGAGTACAGTATCCTATTATTCGGCAGAAGGTCTTAAAAAATTGAAAAATGAACTGCATCAATTAGAGCAAGTAGAAAGACCTAGAGTAACCCAAGAAATTGCAGATGCAAGAGATAAGGGAGATTTGAGTGAAAATGCAGAATATCATGCAGCAAAAGAAGAGCAATCTCATTTAGAATTTAAGATAGCCAAACTTAAAAATGTAGTTGCTGATGCACGTATTTTAGATGAATCTCAGTTAGATACTTCTAAAGTATTGATTCATTCTATTGTAAAAATTAAAAATGTTGCTAATAAAATGGAGTTTAGTTACACCTTAGTTGCAGATTCTGAAACCGATGTTAGAAATGGTAAATTGTCTGTAAACTCTCCTATAGGAAAAGGTTTGTTAGGAAAAAAAGTAGGCGAAATTGCCAAAATAAAAGTGCCTAATGGTATTATGAAGTTTGAAATTGTAGATATTTCTAGGTAAAAATGATGGTATTATGAGCCTCTTTACAAAAATAATTAATAGAGAAATTCCTTCTTATAAAATAGCAGAAGATGAACATTTTTTTGCTTTTTTAGATATCAATCCGAATGCAAAGGGGCATACCTTAGTAGTTCCTAAAAAAGAAGAAAATAAATTATTTAATTTGTCTAAAGAAGACTATATTTCTTTAATGGATTTTTCTTATCGAGTTGCCAAAGCCATTGAAAAAGCAATACCTTGTAAACGAGTTGGTATGAGTGTGATTGGTTTAGAAGTGCCACATGTACATATACATTTAATTCCGTTACAAGACATGGAAGATATTCGGTTTAAAAAGAAAGTTGTTTTAACCAAAGAAGATTTTGTTACAATTGCAGATAGTATTTCTAGTTGTTTTGAGTAAAGGTTAAAATCCTCCTAAAAGAGTTTGAACCCTTTTTGAGTATCTATATTTTATCTAACACAATCTCAAAAGTAGTTCCTTTAGCAATTTCTGAGTTTTTTACGTAGATTTTTCCTTTATGGTAATCTTCTACAATCCTTTTAGATAATGATAATCCTAAGCCCCAACCTCTTTTTTTTGTAGTAAAGCCTGGTTTAAAAATTTGTTTTTGTGAAGATTTTGGAATTCCTTTTCCAGTATCTGCAATGCTTATTTTTACTTTTTTATCGGTTTCGGTAATCTTAAAAGTTATAATTCCTTTTCCTTGCATTGCATCTATGGCATTTTTAATGAGATTTTCTATGACCCATCCAAATAATTCTTTGTTACTTTGAGTGTTAATTTCATCATTAGATGTAGCAAAATGAAAAGTAATTTGTTTAGAACTTCTTGATTGTAAATAATTGAAAGCAATTTTAGAAATAGTAACAATATTATGGGGTTTTAATTTAGGCACAGAGCCTATTTTAGAAAACCTATCTGCTATGGTATTTAATCGATATACGTCTTTTTCAATTTCATTTATATAGGTATCATCTACTTTTTTCATTTTTAAAATAGCAATCCAACCCAATAAAGAAGATAAAGGTGTGCCAATTTGGTGTGCTGTTTCTTTTGCCATTCCTGTCCAAAGTTTGTTTTGTTCTGCAATTTTATTAGAAGTAAATACCATATAAATTACGGTTAAAAACAGCACTAAAATTAAAATTAATGCTAACGGATAATAGGTGAGTTTGTTTAATAAATCTGAGTCTTTATAGTATACATATTGAGTAATTCCTAAATTTTTAATGATAACAGGCTTATTATCTTCTTTCATTTTCTGTAACTCAAGCTCTAAAAATTTTTGTTTTTTAGCCTTAATACTATCTAGATGAAAGGAATCAATAATTTTTCCATCAGCATCAACCAAAATCATAGGAATATTTTTTATGCTTTCTAGTACTTTTAAGGGTAATTTAGTACTCGCATTTAAGTCTGTGTTTGTAGCTAACTCTTCCATTGCAGAGGCATAAACTTCCATTTTAACACGCTCTTCTTGTTTAAATTTTTGAAAAAAAATATACGTATTCCAAAGAATTAATGCAACAATTATAAAGGACACCAAAATAGCAATCCGTTTTATCCACAAAGTATTTTTAAAAAAAACCATTGGTCAAATATAAACTATATAACTTATTCTTTAAAATGATAGTATATTTACCACACATAAATTTTACAAAAATGCTATCTATTACCCCAAAAGAAATTTCAACGGCTAAATTACATGGTTATTTATTAAGTGCAATAGCACCAAGACCTATTGCTTTAGCAAGTACAGTGGATAAAAATGGTAATCCGAATATTTCGCCCTTTAGTTTTTTTAATGTGTTTAGTGTAAACCCACCAATTTTAATATTTTCTCCAGCAAGAAGAGTTAAAAATAATACCACAAAACACACTTTAGAAAATGCTATTGCCACCAAAGAAGTGGTAATTAATGTGGTTTCTCACTCCATTGTTCATCAAATGTCATTAAGCAGTACAGAGTATGGATTGGGCGTAAATGAGTTTGATAAAGCAGGTTTTACAATGCTTCCTTCAGATGTTGTAAAACCGTTTAGAGTTGCTGAATCTCCTGTGCAATTAGAATGTAAAATAAATAAAATTATTACTTTAGGTGATAAAGGAGGTGCAGGGAATTTAATTATTTGCGAAGTAGTAAAACTTCATATTAATAAAAATATTTTAGATAAAAAAAATGTGATAGATAACCATAAAATAGATTTAGTTGCTAGAGCAGGTGGGAGTTTTTACACACGTGCCAAAGATGGTTTTTTTGAAATACCAAAACCAATATCAACTTTAGGAATTGGCATTGATAGAATTCCACCAATAATAAGAAGTAGCGATGTTTTATCAGGAAATAACTTAGGTATGTTAGGAAATGTAGAAGAAATTCCGTCAGAAACAGATGTTAATAACTTTGCTAAAGAGAATCCACAATTTGTTGGATTAGAACCCACAAAAAAACATACATTTGCAAAACAGTTTTTAAAAAATAATGATGTAGAAAGTGCTTGGAAAGTGCTTTTAATTAAATAGTTACAAGAATATGGAAGTTATTGGAAAAATTAAATTGATTAACGAAACACAAACTTTTGGCAACAATGGTTTTAGAAAAAGAGAAATGGTAGTTACTACGGATGAGCAATATCCACAAATGATTTTGATTGAGTTTGTACAAGATAAATGTGATTTATTAAACAGCTATCAAGTAGGGCAAGATGTAAAAGTTTCTATTAATTTACGAGGTAGAGAATGGATAAACCCAGAAGGAGTTGCCAAATATTTTAATTCTGTACAGGGGTGGAGAATTGAGAATTTAGCACAAGCGACACCTCAAAACATACCACCAGTAGAAAATTTAGCTCCTGCCCCAGATTTAGACACAAATGAACCAGATGATTTACCTTTTTAAAGAGTCTTTTTAATAAGAATTAAAAAAGAGCTTGCGTTTGCAAGCTCTTTTTTTTGTTGAACAGATTTACTTTCTTATTTATTTAGTAATGGAGAAGAAAAGCTATTCTTTACTCAATTTATACATTGCTTTAGATACACTTAACGCACTTTTATCATATTTTTCATGACCATAACCATGCTTTACATTTAACTCATAAAATTCTCTGTAAATGACAAAAGGATTTTGTGACTCTCCAACCCACTTTATAATAATATCTAAAATCTCATTCATTACTGGCTGAAAGGTCATTCTTCCATCTGATTTTCTGATTCCATTATTATCTGACTTTCGTTTTCCAAAGTTTAGGAAAATGTTTTTTTCATCATAAATAATATCTCTGACCTCTTTAAACTCTTTACCTTTTGGCAAATAATCCATCAATAATTTACGAATACCTTTATAGTAAATATTATACTTCTCTTCTGGATTTTCGAACTCTTTCCCAATTAACGTTCGTAATTCGTCAATCTCTTCAATATTTCCATGTTCAGAATTTATAGTTAACTGTTTACCAACCTTTTCATTTGCCCTCTGTAAAAGTTCCATTCTTTCTAAATCAGCTTCTGTTAGCTCTTCTTTTTTCTTTAAGCCCTTGTCTTTTGCCATAGTAACTATTATTATTTAATTTCTAAAATCGATTTAATTCGCTCACTTGTTTCTTTAATACTTGTGTCATCCCAAGAAATAGGACTTAACTTAATTAGTGCATCCCTATAATTTGGATAATACTCTCTAAATGCTCCATGATAATTTTTTCCATATAATTTGTCTTGATACCAAGCAAAAAACGAATAAACTAATGAAACATGGATTTCGTTTTCTTCCGCAAATTTGGTAACTAAAAAAGAATTATTAATATACTTTTTTATGTAATGGAATTTATCTTCAGCCATAAAAAAGTCTCTTGCAAATGAATCAGCTTTATCCTCTATTAAAAATAAATCATCATTTCCTGTTAAATGAAAACTATTAGTCTCTATCAAGTCAAAGTCAAATAATACATGATGTAATTCATGTAAAAGCGTAAACCAAATTGTTGGATATTTTTTATTAAAATCAGTTAGAACGATACAAGGCTTGTCTTTTACAATAAATGTAGCTCCTCTTACTTGTGTAGTTGACAAATAATCTTGAAAAATAACTGTAACTCCAATATTATAAAGTGCTTTACAGACAGTAAAAAATCCATCCTTTACATCTTGTGAATAAGGTTTAATTTTAACTATCAAGTCTTTTAATCTACTTCTATCATATTCATTTGGATTGTCCACAACCCTAAAGGTTTGATACGCAGACTTTATCCAGAAATCTTTCATCTTATCGGAGAAATTCCTTTTCGTTTTGCTATATAAAGGTTCAACAAGTTGATCTTCGAATCCCTTAATAGATGAGTAACCGAAAAATGTGAGAACTTTTTCGACTAATTCGTCTGTTTCATAATCTTTATCGAAAAAACCAAGTTTTGTTAAGGTCTTTACATCAAAATTCTTTAACAAAAAAGTTGCTTTTCGTGCTTTATCAATTGAAGCAATGTTAACTTTACTTTGATTGTTTAAAACAATCTGAATAAATTTATCAATATTTATCTCTAAAAATTCAGCAATTTTAACCACATGAATTAAATTTGGTTGTTTTGCTGTTCCACTAATCATTTGTTCAAAAACATCTTTATCAATATTCAAAAGTTTCAATGCTTTTGTTTTACTAACGTTATAATCAGATAGCTTCTGTTCAAATTCGTTCCTAATATCAAAATTTTCATCATCAGAAAAGATTGATTTTAGCAAATCATCAATATTGGATTCTTTCATGAAAAGAGTATTTACCCTGCAAATATAATCATTTTTTTGACATATTTAAATAATCGAGGGAAATTACCCTCAAAACAACAAGTTACTTTAAAAGCACGCGTAAAAATTAAGTAGAATACAGAATAATTATATTTTCTATAAAAACTGTAAGCAATTGGTTACACTATATTAACAGGCTTTTTACGCGTGTTTTTAAATTACACTTATTCTCAATCATAAAATTCACTCGAAGTGACAATTGAAGATGTACTACTTAATATCCTTCAACAGCAACTGAATCGATTTTACACCATTCCATTCGTTTTCATCTAAAGAATAGGCAATATCAAAATCGTTTTTTACAAGGTTTATTTTCTTACCCAAACCAAAACCAATAGCATTATATGTTTTTCTGTCAGCACCATAAATAAGGTTTAGTTTTAAGTGAGTTTTATCACCACCTACTTGTTTCCCGTAGCCATTATCTCTTACAGCACCCGTTTTAAAAACAGGTTTCATATTTTGAGGACCAAAAGGTGCCATTTGCTGAATAATTCTAAAAAATTTGGGAGTAATTTCAGTTAATTCTAACTCGGCATCAATTAAAATCTCTGGGGTTAATGATTTTTTGTCAATAGTACTTTTAACTACTTCTTCAAATTTTTGTTTAAAATTTTTGTAATTTTTGGGTAATAAAGTTAATCCTGCAGCATATTTATGTCCACCAAATTGCTCAATAAACTCACTACATTGTTCCAAGGCATTGTACACATCAAATTCTTTTACAGAACGTGCTGATGCTACTAATTTATTGCCGTTTTGAGTAAAAACTAAAGTAGGTCTGTAATAAGTTTCTATCAATCTAGAGGCAACAATTCCTATAACTCCTTTGTGCCAATTTTTATTAAAAACAACGGTTGTAAACTGTTCTTTTTCATTGTTTTTTTCAATTTGAAATAAGGCTTCTTGGGTAATTTTTTTATCTAATATTTTTCTATCTGTATTTAATATATTGATAGCTGATGCAAAGGTTGTTGCTGACTCAAAATCTATCTCTGTTAAGAGTTCTACGGCATCATTACCATGTTTTATTCTTCCTGCGGCATTAATTCTTGGTGCAATGGTAAACACCACATCGGTAATGGTAAGTTCTTTCTTTTTTGCCTGATGAATGATGGCTTTAATTCCGTTTCTAGGTGATGAATTTATCACCTGTAAACCCAAAAAAGCTAAGACTCTATTTTCTCCTGTCATTGGTACAATATCTGCTGCAATTGCAGTAGCAACCAAATCTAAATATGGTATTAAATTCTTTACAGACTCATTCCTTTGAGATGCAATTGCCTGTATCAATTTAAATCCAACTCCGCAACCACATAACTCGTCATACGGATAATTACAATCTACTTGTTTTGGGTTTAAAATTGCGATGGCTTTAGGAACTTCTTTTCCTGGTTTGTGATGATCACAAATAATAAAATCAATATTTTTTTTGTTGGCATAGGCTACTTTTTCTATCGCTTTGATACCGCAATCTAGGGCAATAATTAATGAAAAATTGTTGTCTTGTGCAAAATCAATTCCCTGAAAAGAAACCCCATAGCCCTCTTTATATCTATCTGGAATATAGGTTGCAATATTTGAATAAATGGTTTTTAAGTAGGACGACATCAAAGAAACCGATGTTGTTCCGTCTACATCATAATCGCCATAAATTAAGATGTTTTCTTGGTTGGCAATGGCTTTTTCTATTCGGGTTACTGCCAACTCCATATCTTTCATCAAAAACGGATTGTGCAAATCATTTAACGAAGGGCGAAAGAATTTTTTAGCTTCCTTAAAGGTAGAGACACCACGTAACAATAAGATTTTAGCTAAAGTTTCATCAATAGAAAGTGCTTTTGCTAATTGAGTTATTTTTTCTTTCTTTGGTGGTAGTTTTTCTGTCCAATGCATATAGCTTTTTTAATTTATTTTAAGTGATAATATGTTCATTTCTCCTATTAAATAAATCTAATTCAATTTCTGCTACACTTAAATTTTTGTATTTAAATTTTTCTTTATTTTTCTGTGATATTTTCTTTATAAATTTTAGCTCTTTGAAATGCTCCTGCAAATGTTAGAATTCATATTTCATTTTGTAAAAAATTATTTTTCATGTAAATGAATTTGAGTAGTTACATTAGCAAATTTTCGAAACATTTCCATCACTCCGCAATATTTATCTACTGATAAATTTACGGCTTTATTAATTTTATTTT
>CAZZPG010000072.1:1306-9400 GCA_964655975.1 uncultured Flavobacteriaceae bacterium | reverse complement strand
TATTTGCTAAAGGTGTTAAAAATAAAAGTATGAGTTTGCCCTGTATAAAAAAGGGTGTTTTCACCCCTTTTTTATTGTAATTCAGTATTTTCACCTTTTACATCTTTATAGAACTCCTAAAAATGAGTAGAATCGTTCTCTTTATTATCTATTAGATAGCACGAATCAGACGAGGCTACTTACTCTTTTATCAAAAAAAAGGTAAACATTTACGATAGGAATATTTGCTCCTTTTGAGATATAATAAAAGTTCTTTTTACAGGGTATGTGTGACAATACTTAATATGATTTTTTATATTAGCAGGAAAACTCCCTACTAATTTAAATCCTAAAATTCTAGTAAGTATAAAATTTGAAAATCTTCTCATGTAGGTATTGTAGAAAAAGTGGCTAAAAAATTTCAATAAATTTTTAGTTATAAAATAAGTAAAGCCTCCGACTAATCGGAGGCTTTATTAATACCATAAAGTACGGTATAAAGATTATATAACAGAGCCCCTAAACTCTCTATAACATATCTACTGCAAATGTAAAATGAATTTCCAATATAAAAAAGGGGGTTTTCACCCTTTTTTACTGTAAATCAGGATATTTTCCTTTTACATTTTTATAAAACTCATAAAAATAAGCAAAATCATCCTCTTTATTATCAGTTAAATAATATGGATCAGACAAGGCTACTTGTTTTTTACCAAAATCAAACGTAAACATAACGATAGGAATCTTTGCTCCTTTTGCGATATAATAAAAGCCTGTTTTCCATTTTTTGGTTTTCTTTCTCGTTCCTTCTGGAGACATAGCTAATCGAAACTCTTCTTTAGAATTGAATGTAGAAATAATAGCTTCTACCAAATTGTTGTTTTTTGTTCTATCAACAGGAGTACCTCCCAAAGCTCTAAAAATAAAACCAAATGGTTTTTTAAACAGAGAATTTTTTGCTATAAAATTTAACTTCTCACTTTCCATATAACGTACTAAAATACCAATCATAAAATCTTGCCAACTTGTATGTGGTACACCTATAAGTACATATTTATTGATATCTCTAGGGAAATTTCCTACCAATTTCCATCCTAAAATTTTTGTAAATATAAATTTTGATACTATTTTCATTATCTATTTTAAAGCCCTAAATTTAAGGACTTAATTTGAATCAAATGAACGAATTGATTATTTACTTGTTAATTGCACTGATTTCAATCGTAATTGGCTTATTTTTAGGGAGGTTACTTTCAAAATTAAATTTCGAGAGAGACAAAGCAACACTTCAAGAGCGTAATTCTTTACTTGTTGAAAACAAAAAACATACAGAAAAAACAATAAATCAGCTACAAGTAGATGCAAAAGGATTACAAACAGAAAAAGAACGACTCATTGCTGTAAATACTAGACAAGATGCAGATTTAAGTAATTTACAGTTAAAATTAGATGAAAATAAAAGCGAAGTAGAAAAATTACAAGAAAAGTTTACCAAAGAATTTGAAAATTTAGCAAATAAAATTTTAGAAGAAAAGTCTAAAAAATTTACAAATCAGAATAAAGAAAATATTCAGAATATACTGCAACCTCTTCAAGAAAAAATAAAAGGATTCGAAGATAAAGTAGATAAAACTCATAAAGAAAGCATCGATTATCACGCTGCATTACGTCAGCAAATTATCGGTTTAAAAGAGTTAAATACACAGATGAGTAAAGAAACTATCAACCTTACCAAAGCATTGAAAGGAGATAGTAAAACACAAGGAAACTGGGGTGAATTAGTTTTAGAACGTGTCTTAGAAAAATCTGGATTAGAGAAAGATAGAGAGTATTATGTACAGCAAAGCTTTACCAATGAAGAAGGGAAAAGAATTCTGCCAGATGTAGTAATTTACTTACCAGATAATAAAAAAATGGTGGTAGATTCTAAGGTATCGTTAACTGCTTATGAACAGTTTGTAAATAGTGATGATGAAACTAAAAAAGAGCAATTTTTAAAAGAACACATCGCCTCTTTAAAACGACATATAGAACAGTTGAGTGAAAAAAAATATGAAGATATTTATAAAATTGAATCCCCGGATTTTGTACTCCTTTTTGTACCTATTGAACCTGCCTTTGCAGTTGCTTTAAATTCTGATACTAATTTATATAACAAAGCCTTCGAAAAAAACATTGTAATCGTTACTCCTACTACATTACTTGCTACATTGCGCACTATTGATACGATGTGGAATAATGAAAAGCAACAAAAAAATGCTATTGAAATTGCAAGACAAGCAGGGGCTTTATATGATAAATTTGATGGGTTACTAAAAGACTTAATCGGAATTGGTAAAAAAATTGATGCCTCTAAAACAGATTATAATGCTGCCATGAACAAATTAGTTGACGGACGAGGAAACCTTATAGGAAGTGTAGAAAAACTAAAAAAAATGGGAGCAAAAGCTAAAAAATCATTGCCTCAAAATATTATTGATAGAGCTGAAGAAGAGTAAACCTGTTTATACGTTTAACTCAATACTCTCTAACAACGTTTTTTTTATATAATATGTAAAATTTAGACGTACAAATAAAAAATTATGAAGCATAAAAAATTAATTACCATAATATCAATCTTGTTATTTGGTTTTATTTCCCTATCAGCATATGCTCATGGTGTAGATAAAGATACACAATCATTTTTAACATCTAATAAAGGAATTGCTTTTGGAACTTTTTTATATATTGGGGCAAAACATATGATTACTGGCTACGATCATTTACTTTTTTTAGTGGGAGTTATTTTTTTTCTATACAAACCGAAAGATATTATTACCTATGTAACCTATTTTACCATTGGACATAGTATTACACTTTTAGCTGGTGTTATGGCTGATATCAATCTAAATATCTATATAATTGATGCAATAATTGCACTATCAATTGTATATAAAGGATTTGATAATTTAGGCGGTTTTAAACAATTTTTAGGAAAACAACCAAATACTAAAATAGCTGTTTTAATTTTTGGTTTATTTCATGGCTTTGGATTGGCAACAAAATTACAAGAATTTAAATTTGACAAGGAAGGATTATTCACAAATCTCTTAGGCTTTAATTTGGGTGTGGAAATTGGTCAGTTTTTAGCATTAGGATTGGTATTATTGATACTAACTTTTTGGAGACAATACAGTAGTTATATCAAATTTTCTAAACGAACAAATATCCTATTAATGGCAGCTGGTTTTTTGTTATTCAGCTTTCAAATAACAGGGTACTTTACATCATAAAAAAATAAAATGACAACAAACAACCAACAAACAATAAGTAAAAGGCAACTAGTAAAAGCCGTTATTATTGCTTTATTAATTAGTAGTATTGTATTTATTACTGCTGTTTTACCAGCAGAATTTGGTATAGATCCTTTAGGAACAGGAAATCTTTTTGGGTTTAAAAGACTCTATCAAAAAGAGAAAAAAAACATTGTTACGAACGGCTCTATGCTGAATTTTAAAAAAATTGAGATGAGTAAATTAGGTTCATCTTTAGATGTACCAAAACCAATTGAAGCTACTAATCCGCCGCCAAAAGAACAATACGTACAAAGAGATGATATCATAAAAATTACTGTTTTAGCAAAAAAAGGAATAGAATATAAAGTTAAAACACTAAAATATGCGGTTGTTAAATATGAATGGGCAACAGACCATGGTATTGTTTATATTGATTTTCATGGAGAAGTAGCACAAGAAAATCCACCAAAAAATGTATTTTATGAGAGCTATACACTAGCTTATTCAAATAATATGGCAGGAATTTTTACGGCGCCTTTTAAAGGAAAACATGGTTGGTATTTTAGAAATACAACCGATAAGGATATTGTTATCACTCTTATATTAAAAGGACAGTATGAGCTGTTTAACTAATAGGCTCTAATTTTCTAATTTATTATTCAGAGAAAATGAATACCGAAACGCCCGAAAAATTTATTTTCTATTGTAAGAAACTCCTGCCTTCTCATAAATAACAATGTTATAAAACCTACAACAAGTAAAAAGTCAAAACTTTAAATACCTTTCTTCTTTAATCTTTCTACCAATTTCCCAACACTCAATCCCTGTATAATTATTGAGAAAATTACAACAATATAGGTAATTACCAAAAATAAATCTCTGTGCATATCTGCTGTTAATCCTAGCGCTAAAGCAATCGAAATTCCACCACGTAATCCGCCCCAAGTCATAATTAAATTGGTGTTTGGTACAAAATCTAACTTTTTTTCAAATAATTTTATAGGCAATAATAATGATACATATCTACTAGCCAGTACAATAGGAATTGCAAGTAAGCCAGCTACCACATAACTACCTTCAACAACTAGCACTAACATTTCCATACCTATTAAAACAAATAAAACAGCGTTTAGTAAAATATCAATTAGTTCCCAAAACTTATCTACATAATGCTCTGTGGTTTCAGACATTGCGGTTCCTCTAACAGTATCATTTCCAACAATTAAACCTGCAGTTACCATAGCCAAAGGAGCAGATAAATGGAAGTGATGTGCTAAAATTGTTCCACCCATAACAGTTGCTAGCGTAATAATAACTTCAATATCATAATCATCAATAGATTTCATTAATTTGTAGGTAACCCAACCTAAAACACCTCCTAAAAGAACTCCTCCAAATACCTCTTGGCCAAATAATTTTACCACATCAAACGTTTCTACATTTCCTGTGGCTGATGATGCAATTTGAAAAATGGTTAAAAAGATAACGACACCTACTCCATCATTAAATAAAGATTCTCCTACAATTTTACTTTTTAATTTTGCTGGTACTCCTGCTTTTTTTAAAATTCCTAAAACGGCAATTGGATCTGTTGGCGAAATCAACGCACCAAAGAGTAAACAATAAATAAAATCTATAGGTAATCCAATTATTTGGAGAATAAAATACATAATTCCTCCTACTAAAAAGGCAGAAATTAAAACACCAAATGTAGAAAAAAGTAATACTGGCCAACGTTGAATTTTTAATTGCTCAAAATTGGTATGTAAAGCTCCTGCAAACAGTAAAAAGCTCAACATTTTATCAAATAACACCTCTCTAAAATCAATATTTGTAATGATTGATTTTTCAAAATTTAGCAATGTAGTATCAAAATAACTTAGTACAAGTACTGCCAATGTAAACACAATGGTAATAATCATTAGCCCAATAGTATTGGGTAGTTTTAAAAATTTTACATTAATATATCCGAAGAAACCAGATAAAATAATAAGAATAGTAATCATTAAATATGCATCCATAATTGTTGTCCTATTAATAATTTAGTATAAATTTTTGTTTCCTAATGGTTGTATTGCTACTAAAACAGGAATAAACTATTTTTATGTTGTGGAGTTCAGCTCTAAAGTTGTTATTCCTGCCTTCGCAAGAATAACAACTTGTTTTTCGCTAAAACCTCATCCCTATTCAACAAACAATCTACGAGTATGCATCATATCATATACTTTATCTGCAATTTGCTCTAAAATAGTTTCATTTGCTGCATTGGTAATAGCTTCATCAATAAAATCTACAATAGTTTGCATATCTTCTTCTAACAAGCCACGCGTGGTAACAGCGGCAGTCCCTATACGGATTCCTGAAGTTACAAATGGACTTTTATCATCAAACGGAACCATATTTTTATTAACAGTAATGTCTGCTTTTCCTAAGGCAATTTCTGCATCTTTTCCAGAAATATTTTTGTTTCGTAAATCAATTAACATCATATGGTTGTCTGTTCCTCCAGAAATAATTTCATATCCTTTGGCTACAAATGCTTTTGCCATGGCAGCGGCATTTTCTTTTACTTGTAATTGATATTCTAAAAACTCATCAGTCAATGCTTCTCCAAACGCCACGGCTTTTGCAGCAATTACATGTTCTAAAGGACCTCCTTGATTTCCTGGAAAAACAGCAGAATTAATTAAAGTTGACATCTTTTTCAACTTTCCGCTTTTTAATTTTTGCCCAAACGGATTTTCAAAATCCTTTCCTATCATAATCATTCCTCCTCTTGGTCCACGTAACGTTTTGTGTGTTGTAGTCGTTACAATATGGCAATGTGGTAATGGGTCATTTAAAATTCCTTTGGCAATTAAACCTGCAGGATGCGAAATATCTGCCATTAAAATAGCGCCAACACTATCTGCAATAATTCTAAAACGTTTAAAATCGATATCTCTAGAATACGCAGATGCACCTGCAATAATTAGTTTTGGTTGTTCTTTGGTTGCCGTTTCTTGAATTTTATCATAATTCAACACTCCTGTCTCCTTCTCTACTCCGTAAAAAGAAGTTGTGTATAATTTTCCTGAAAAATTTACTGGAGATCCGTGGGTTAAATGACCACCGTGAGACAAATCGAATCCTAAAATTTTATCACCAGGCTGTAAACATGCCGCAAAAACAGCTGTATTTGCTTGCGATCCAGAATGTGGTTGTACATTTACATATGCAGCACCAAATAATTCTTTAGCTCTATCAATAGCTATTTGTTCTACAATATCTACCACTTCACAACCACCATAATAGCGTTTATTAGGGTATCCTTCGGCATATTTATTGGTTAAAACAGACCCCTGGGCCTGCATAACTTGCTCGCTTACATAGTTTTCTGAAGCAATTAGTTCTAATCCGTTAGTTTGTCTTTTTTTCTCTGCTTCTATCAGTTCAAAAATTTGATTATCGTGTTGCATTGTGTTGTTTTAGTATTATATCTGTTAAAGTTTTATCAAAAGTACTGAATAATGATTTTGTAAATGCTAACTTTCTTTTATATTTGATGAAAATTATACACAATTTATCAAATGAAAATAACAGCAAATAATACAAATAGAAAATCTTGGTTAAATATAAAAGAAGGATCTGATTTTCCGATTCAAAATATTCCTTTTGGCGTTTTTATTACCAAAGATGATATCATTACCATAGGAACTAGAATTGGCAATTTTGCAATAGACCTGGGCGCCTTACATCAATTAGGTTATTTTGAAGGGATTCCGCTTACAGATGATATTTTTTTACAAGACACCTTAAATGATTTTATTGCTGATGGTCGTAAAACTTGGCGTTTAGTACGTAATAGAATTGCAGATATTTTTGATGTAACTAAATCGGGTTTACGAGATCATAAAGCGCATCAATCAGAAATAATTTTTAGAATGGAAGATGTAGAAATGCAATTACCCGTTACTGTTGGCGATTATACCGATTTTTATGCAAGTAAAGAGCATGCAACCAATGTGGGATCTTTATTTAGAGATCCAGAGAATGCGTTGATGCCAAATTGGCTACATGTTCCTATCGGTTATCATGGAAGAAGCTCTTCTATCATCCCATCAGGAACACCAATTTATAGACCTTATGGACAGTCAAAACCATCCGAAGGAAATACATCTCCTAATTTTGGACCATCAAAATTATTAGATTTTGAGCTAGAAATGGCATTTATTACTACAGCTGCTAACAACTTAGGAGAACGGATTTCTATTGAAGATACAGAAGAAAATATTTTTGGACTGGTATTATTTAATGATTGGTCTGCAAGAGATATTCAAGGTTGGGAATACCAACCATTAGGTCCTTTTTTAGGAAAAAGTTTTGCTTCTACTATTTCTCCTTGGATTGTAACTTTAGATGCTTTAAAACCTTTTAAAGTTGATAACCCAAAGCAAGATCCAACTCCTTTACCTTATTTACAAACTGAAGGAAAAAAGAGTTATGATATTAAATTACAAGTAGGGATTCAGCCAGAAAACAGCAAAGAAACTGTTGTAGCAAATTCTAATTTTAAATATATGTATTGGACCATGGCACAACAATTAGCACATCATACCGTAAATGGATGTAATGTGAGAGCTGGTGATATGATGGGAAGTGGTACTATTTCTGGACCAACAAAAGACAGCTACGGTTCTATGTTAGAACTGACATGGAGAGGACAAAATCCTATAACATTAAATGATGGTTCTACGCGTAAGTTTATCAATGATAATGATACCGTAATTATGCGTGCATATTCTGAAAATGATGAAGTTCGCATCGGTTTTGGAGAGTGTACGGGAAAAGTTTTACCTGC
>CAZZPG010000072.1:0-1206 GCA_964655975.1 uncultured Flavobacteriaceae bacterium | reverse complement strand
AAAAAAACATCTAAATTTCTTTAGATGTTTTTTTAGCTTAAAATTTGAAACCTATACTATTGATTTCCTAAAATAATTGGCATTCCACTTTTACCAGATCCTATTATAACAACTTTGCTGTTAGGTGATTCCGATAGTTTTAATGTAGCTTCAATCCCTTTGTCCTGTAAAATTTTATCGGTTAAAGAGGCGCTTAAAATCTTATTAGATTTTGCTTTCCCTTCTGCTTCAATAATTTGTTTTTCTGCCTCTTTTTTAGCAGTAACTAATCTAAATTCATATTCTAAAGATTCTTGCTCTTGCTTTAACTTACGCTCAATAGCATTTTTTATGGTTGATGGTAAGGTTACATCTCTTACCAATACCTCATTTAACTGCACATATTGTTTGTCTAAAATTTTCTTTGTTTCTTCAAAAATTTCTTCTTGAATAACATCTCTTTTAGAAGAATACAATTGTTCTGGAGTGTACCTACCAACTACAGATCTTGCTGCAGAACGAATTGCTGGCTGTATAACTCTAGAGATATAGTCCTCTCCTTTTTCTTGATGTAAAGAACCTAATTTTTCACGAAATGGTTGAAACCATGCTGAAGCTTCTAATTGAATTTCTAATCCGTTAGAAGACAATACTTGCATTTTTTCAAAAAGTTCTTGTTGTCTAACTTCGTAAATAAAAACTTTATTCCATGGTGCTACAAACTGAAACCCTTCTCCCATTGGTGGAACATCTGTTACAACCCCTCCGCCAAATGTTTTATATAAAACTCCTGCTTGACCTGACTTTATAGTAACAGTAGATTTTGAGATTAAAATAATTGCAATAACGGCTAAAATGACAAGAATTATACCGCCTTTTGGCAATTTTAAATCTAATTGTGGTTGACTACTCATTGTTTTTTGTTTTTTATTATTAAGAATGTCAAATGTACAATTTTACTATATTAATTACAGTTTTTATAAGTACAATCTTCGGTCTCTAACTCTAAATTAAAATTAAGGAACCTTTTATCTATTTCATTTAAAAATATAACCATTAGTTTGCTTTTAGTAAAAGCAATACTATTTACTTAAAATTTTCAGATAATGACAAACAATTAAGAAACGGCAAACGGTTGGTTTTCTTAGAAAAATACCAAAACCTGCAATTTGTTTTTTATGCCAATAGTAACGTTATAAATTCTGCAACACAGGCAGGTTTTTCTTG
>CAZZPG010000071.1:0-9507 GCA_964655975.1 uncultured Flavobacteriaceae bacterium | reverse complement strand
AGTATTACCAGAAGATCTTATTTATTTTGGTGTTAGAGATACAGAAAAACCAGAAGATGAGCAAATTGAAAAACTAGGAATTAAAAATTATACAGTTAGTGAAATTAGATTTCGTAATTTAGAAATTTGTATAGCAGAAGCCCTAGAAAGACTATCTAATACAGATGTAATTTATATTTCTTTTGATGTAGATTCTATGGATTGTGATATAATTTCTTACGGAACAGGAACCCCTGTACCCAAAGGATTTGATGAATTTGAAATTATTGCCATCATTAACCAATTGTTAGCCAGTAAAAAAGTAGTTTGTGTAGAGTTTGTTGAAATAAACCCTCTTTTAGATTTAAAAGGAAATAAAATGGCAGAAACTGCTTTTGTTATCTTAGATGAAATTACAAAAACAATAAAAAAATATTACTAGACAATACTATTTTTATCAAACTAAAAAATAGAACTACAGAATTAAGAATAAGAACTCTGTAGTTTTATTTTTTAACATAATATTCGTCTTACCAGCCTACAAATACTATTTTAATGATTCATCCAATAACTTAGGATGAATACAGAAATAGCAATTACTAATTTTTATCAACAAGAATTTAAAAATATACTTTCAGCTACTATCAATAAAAAAGCAAAAAATAATACCTCCCTTATTTAATTGAATACAATTAGCTATATGATTATCAGTTTCTTAATAGAATGAAAAAAGCACTAAAAGACAATCTAAAATGAGCTTAGACATTACCTTAAAAAATTTACGTATCTTTTTGGCTCAGAAACTCAAAAGAAATTTAATAAAACATAAGCTCATGAAAAAATCACTTTTCCTATTTGTATTTACAGCACTCATCTTCAGTTGTAAAGAAGCTCTAAAAAAAGAAAAAATAACAGGTTTAGTTACCAAAACAGCTATGGTAGTTTCTGCTAGAGAGGAAGCTTCTAAAATTGGTGTTGCTATCTTAAAAAAAGGAGGAAATGCTTTTGATGCAATGGTAGCGACTCAGTTAGCATTAGCCGTTGCCTATCCGTATGCAGGTAATTTAGGAGGTGGTGGCTTTATGGTCTATAGAAATAATGATGGAACAACTGGAGCCTTAGACTTTAGAGAAAAAGCCCCCTTAGCAGCTAATAAAGATATGTATTTAGATGAAGATGGTAATGTTATTCCTGGAAAAAGCACATTAGGTGCTATGGCAGTTGGTGTACCTGGTTCTATTGCAGGTGTATTTGCTGTCCATAAAAAGTTTGGGAAACTACCTTTTAATGATATTATTCAGCCCTTAATTGACTTCGCAAAAAGAGGAGTTATTGTTAGTAAAAAACAAGCAAAAACCATTCATAAATATCAACCTTTATTTTTAAAAGCAAATAAAAAACCCATTTATTTAAACAAAGACTGGAAAGAAAACGACACAATTAAATATCCTGCACTAGCTGCAACTCTAGAGCGTATCAAAAAAAATGGTTATGATGAGTTTTACAAAGGTGAAACTGCTAAACGGTTGGTGAAATTTATTCAAGATAACGGAGGAATTATCACCTTAAAAGATTTAGAAAAATACGATGTAAAGTGGCGTAAACCTATTTCTTTTTCTTATGATAATTTAAATATCATTTCAATGTCTCCTCCATCTAGTGGAGGTATTTGTTTAGCACAAATTATGAGAGGTGTTGAACCTTTTGATATTGATAAATATGGACATAATTCTACAAAAACCATTCAAGTTATCATAGAAGCAGAACGTAGAGCCTATGCAGATAGAGCCTTCTTTTTAGGAGATGCAGATTTTATTAAAATCCCGATTGAAACGATAATCAGTAAAGAGTACATGCAAAAACGTATGCAAAATTTTTCTTTTGATAAAGCTACAAAATCTAGTGATGTTTCCCACGGAAATATAGAAACTGTAGAAAGTAATGAAACTACACATTACTCTATCATAGATCAATTTGGAAATGCAATATCTGTAACCACAACTATTAATGGAGCATATGGTTCTAAATTATATTGTGAGGATTTAGGTTTCTTTTTAAACAATGAAATGGATGATTTTAGTAGTAAACCTGGTGTACCTAATATGTTTGGTTTAATTGGAGCTAAAGCAAACGAAATTGTTCCAGAAAAAAGAATGTTAAGTTCTATGACACCTACTATTGTAGAAAAAGATGGTAACCTTTGGATGGTAGTTGGTACCCCAGGAGGATCAACAATAATTACCTCTGTTTTACAAACTATATTAAATGTACACGAATTTGGTTTTGGTATGCAAGAAGCTGTAAACCAACCACGTTTCCATCATCAATGGTTGCCAGACGTAGTACTATTTGAACCTAATAAATTTGATAGAAAAATAATAAAAAAACTTACTACATTGGGCTATATTATTGATGAGAAAAACGCCCCCATAATCGGTAAAGTTGAAGGTATTCTAATGCTTCCTGATGGAACTATGGAAGGTGGTGCAGACCCCAGAGGTGATGATAAAGCCATTGGTTTTTAATGTCTTTTTAAAACAAAAAGTATGTTAACTATATTCTATAACTTTCTAAAAAACACTCTCTAAGTTTTAAAATTTTATTGTACCTATTTTAAAGCATAATTTTAGGAACAACAATATCCGTTATATTTTTTTTAGTTTTTTTAGTCCGATTTATAATTACTGATATGGAAAAGTTATTGTGCTAATTTTCATCATCATACTTTGTTGTTCTTTAGGAAATTTGTGTTTCTTTTTATCAAAAAGGCACAATTTAAAAACAAACATTATGGGTATTTAGCTATCTATTTTGGTCTAATAATAACTTCTAACAGAATACTTTGGCACTTATGTTTTATATTGGAGCTATCCAATGAATATCTTTTGGAACAATCATTTTGTTTTTGGTAAGAATATTTTTATCAAAAAAATAAAAGACATCAAACAATTCACACTTTAATAAAAAAAGTTCGATAATGATGATTAATCAAAAATCGAACTTGTAAATTACAATGTCTTTCCAAAGTGTCAGTCTTGATATAATTTAGAACGGCTATGAAAAAATACACTTATATACGTTCAACTAACTTTCGCATTATATCGTCCTACATTGTCGACAAACAAGGATTTTTTTAATATATAAGTGATTATGTTTTATATTGCTACAATATACAAAAAATAACTACAGATTAAAACTAATTTTCTTCTAAATTAAATATATTATAATTTTAAGAGAATAATTCTCTACTCTTTATTCTAGTTTTTAATGTATTTATCCTGAAAAATTATTTAAGATAAATTATTCAAATATTTTTTGTAACTTTAAGAACACTCTTTTTAACCTTAAATTTTTTATTATGAAAACTATTTTAGTCCCTATAGATTTTTCAAAAAAATCTGAATATGCCACCAAATTAGCTGTAAGAATTGCTAAAAAAACAGATAGTGAAATAATACTTCTTCATATGGTAGAACTTCCTTCTGGCATTATAGATATGGGTGCTGGTGCAAATTTTAGTATCCCCTCTAGTATGATGTATTTACGTAAAGTAAAAGAGCAAATTATTCATTTTAAAGATAATTTTATTCCTAAAAAAATTCTTGTTAAACATTCTATTCGATTTCAAAACCCACACGAAGGAATTTTAGATTATTCTAAAAAAATTGATGCTGACTTAATTGTAATGGGCTCTAAAGGAGTTTCTGATTTTGATGAAATTATTATTGGGTCTAATACAGAAAAAGTAGTCCGTACCTCTTTAATACCTGTAATTGTTGTTAAAAAAGGAGTAGAAAAATTTCAATTAAAAAACCTTGTTTTTGCTTCTAGCTTTAAAAAAGACAATATAGATACTTTTAAAAAATTCTTAGGTTTTGCTAAAAAATTTAAAAGTAAAATTCATTTATTAAAAGTAAATACGATAGGAGAATTTGAAAGCACACATATTTCAAAAGAAAAAATTAACACTTTTATTGCTAATTTTGAGTTACCTAAATACACTATAAACATATATAACGACACCTCTATTGTAAAAGGAATAATAAATTTTTCTAAAGATATAAATGCAGATTTAATTGCATTAAGTACTAATGGCAGAAGTGGTTTATCTCATCTTTTTAATAGTAGTATTTCTAAAAATCTATCTAAAAATGCTTTAAGACCTGTAATTACATTTAAGATATAACCTCTTTTTTATTAAATATATTTTTTATATACTATAAAAAAGTGTCTATTTATGTTTTAATTGTAGATTACAATAGTATATGATTTTTGTATTTTGAAACAAAATAACTACAATGAATTTATCAGAAGTAAAAACATCAGAATATAACGATTTTTATAACAGATATATTAATTTGTTACCAAAAGATTTAGATTTAATTAATGGATATATTACAGGGAAAAAAACCATTATTCAATTTTTAAAATCAATACCAAAAGAGAAACTCAATTACAAATATCAGCCTAAAAAATGGACGGTAAAAGAAGTCATTCAGCATATTATAGATACTGAAAGAATTTTAATATATCGCTGTTTTAGAATTGCTAGAGAAGATAAAACGCCTTTGTCTAGTTTTGAAGAAAATTTTTATGTAAAACCTTCTGGAGCTAATAATAAATCCATTTTAGAATTGATTAATGAGTATGAAACATCTAGGAATAATTCTATTACACTCATAAAAAGTCTTTCTGATGAAAACTTAAAATTTGTAGGAATCGCAAGTAATTCACCACTATCTGCAAGGGCAGCCTCTTTTATCACTTTAGGGCATGAAATTTGGCATATAAATATGATAAAAGAAAAATATTTAAATTCCTAAAGTAATCTTTAAATGAAAGAATATCCAAAATCTGAATTAAACAAAGTAAAACGTGGTAGAAATAGAGCAACCTATGATGTTGCTAAAATAAATAGCATTTTAGATGCTGGTTTTATTGGCTACGTAAGTTCTATTTACAAAGAAAAAGCCATTACACTCCCCATGGCTTATGGCAGAAAAGATAATAAAATTTACCTACACAGCTCACAGAGAAACAGAATGATAAATATGCTACTCGAAACAGGAGAAATGAGTATGACTATTATGCACTTAGATGCACTTATTTTAGCACGTTCTGGCTTTCATCATTCGGTAAATTATCGTTCTGCAACTTTATTTGGTGCTGTAAAAAAGATAGAAAATCCTAAAGAAAAAGAAACTGCTTTATTCTATTTTATGGAACATATGATGAAAGGCAGATGGAACAGTGCAAGACCTATGAACAAAAAAGAATTAGACCAAACTTTAGTAGTAGAATTTACCATAGAAACTGCCTCTGCAAAAATTAGAGATGTAGGAGTTATAGATGAACCTGAAGATGAAAATTTACCTATTTGGGCAGGAGTTGTTCCTATAAAACAGGTAGCAAAATTTCCTATTTCTAATGAGAAATTACCCGAAAATATAGAAATTCCTCAACATGTTTTAGATTATTACCAAGCCAATAAATAATAGTACTTTTGCTGTTCATTTAAATTCTTCAAGAAATGAAAAGAATGCTAAAAATTATGGGAGGTTTAATTGTCTTTGTGGCAGTACTCATTGTTGCTTTTTATTATGCAAATAATGAAGATTTACCAACTGGTAAACAAGGAGCAGAAGCTGATGCTTTAGCTCATAAAATGCTAAAAGCCATTCATAATGAGGCTTATAAAACCACTCGTTTTATTGAATGGAGTTTTCGTGAAAAACATTTTTATAAATGGGATAAAAAAAAAAATATTGTAGAGGTTACTTGGGATAATAACAAAGTAATTTTACACACAAAACATCCAGAAAAAAGTGAAGTTTTTATAGATGAAAAACAAACTTTTAGAGTAGAATTAATAGATAAAGCTATCCTATATTTTAAAAATGATAGATTTTGGCTCATTGCCCCTCATACAGTTTTTGATAAGAATGTTGAACGTCGTTTAGTGCAACACAATAACAAAAATGCTTTATTGGTTACTTATAAAACCGAAAACAATACCCTAGGAGATTCTTATCTTTGGATTTTAGATGATAACAACATCCCTATTAGGTATAAAATGTGGGTTTCAATCTCTCCTACCAATGGTATGGATGCCACTTGGGAAGATTGGATAACTACAAATTCTGGCACAAAACTTCCTAAAAACCATAAATTAAAGAAAAATGAAATTAATATGGGAAATGTAAAAGCATATAATTAATTTGAAATAAAATGATTTTTATATTTTAAAACATCAATAAAAAAATGAATTCAAAAATAATCTCAAACGGAATTTTAAGAGCCATCGCTATTTTAACAGGAATTTTACTTTTTTTCTTCTTTATTTATAAAATTCAATCAATAATTATTTACATTATAATTGCAGGAATTATTTCATTAATTGCCAGACCAATCATTCAGTTTTTAAAAAACAAATTAAAGCTACCAAATACCCTAGCAGTAATTGTAACAATGTTTTTTATGGTAGGAGGTCTTTTTGGTTTAAGCAGTATGTTTATTCCTCTCATTATAAAACAAGGCGAAAGCTTATCTCTTTTACAAGTAGATCAATTAGAAAACAATTTACAACATATTTTTAATCAATTAAATAAATATTTTAATGCAAAAGGCATCAATTTATTAAACGAATTAAAAAGTGTAAATATTTTATCTCAACTAAAAGCGATACCTAACTTACTAAACTCTGTCATAGCCACTTTAGGTTCTTTAGGCGTTGGGCTATTCTCTGTCTTATTTATCACATTTTTTTTTACAAAAGATAGCCATTTACTAAAAAATGCCGTAATGGTATTAGTCCCAAGTAAAACAGAAAACAGATTTTCAAATTCACTAGAAAAAATCAACAATTTATTATCAAGATATTTCATAGGATTAATTATTCAAATTACCATTCTTTTTATTCTATACACCATTATTTTATTGATATTTAATATTTCAAATGCTATTGTTATTGCATTTTTATGTGCACTTTTAAATTTAATTCCATACATCGGACCTTTAATTGGCATGGTAATTATGTTAATTCTATCTATGACTAGTAATATTGGGCAAGACTTTCAAACGGTAATATTACCAACCTCTCTGTGGATTTTATTCTGGTATTTTATAGCTCAAATGATAGATAATTTTGCAAGTCAGCCCATTATTTTTTCTAAAACCACCAAATCTCATCCATTAGAAATATTTTTAATTATCATTATAGGTGGGCTATTATTTGGTATTCTAGGAATGATTACTGCTGTGCCTCTTTACACTGCTTTAAAAGTGATTTTAAAAGAATTTTTAACTGATAATAAGATTGTAAAATCATTAACAAAAAATATTTAGTTGTTATTTTGAAAAAGTAAAAATCTGATTTAATCTTGAAAAAAACCATTTTACATACTGATATTCAAAATTTTATAGAAAAAAACCTAACTATTGATATTTCTAAAATTCTCTTTAAAGGAACCTCTTTTACAGATGTTACTACACAAGAAATTGTTTCACAAATTCAATCAAAAAAGAAATGTAAAACAAAACTTCCTACCTGGTTTTCTACAAAAAACATCTATTACCCTAACAAACTAAATATTGAGCAAACATCTTCAGAAATTACAGCAAATTACAAAGCAAACTTGGTTTTCGGCAATTCTTTAATTGATATTACTGGCGGATTTGGTGTAGATGCTTTCGCTTTTTCAAAAAAGATAAAAAACGTTGTTCACTGTGAAATAAATAATATTCTATCAAAAATAGTGACACATAATTATACCCAATTTCAGGTAAAAAATATTCAAACAATTTCTTTAGATGGAATTAAATTTCTTGAAAATTCAAATAAAAAATTTGATTGGATATACATTGATCCTTCTCGGAGAAATGATACAAAAGGGAAAGTTTTTTTACTAAAAGATTGTTTGCCAAATATTCCAAAAAATATTGATTTTTTATTAAGAAAAAGTAACCATATACTTATTAAAAATTCGCCAATTTTAGATATTACAAGTGCTATAAATGAGTTGAAATTTGTCAAAGAAATTCATATAATTGCTGTAAATAATGACGTAAAAGAATTGCTATTTATTTTAGAAAATAATTATTTAAATGATATAAAAATTAATGCTATCAATATTCAAAAAAACAATACTCAATTATTTAATTTTAAACTAAATAACAAAACATCAGCAACTTTTTCATTTCCTAAAAAATACCTCTATGAACCTAATTCTGCAATTCTAAAATCAGGTGGATTTTACCAAGTTTCAGAGCAATATAACATCCACAAATTACATCAACATTCACACTTATACACTTCAGATAAATTAATTGATTTCCCTGGAAGAAGATTTGAAATAAAACATACAATTTCATTTGATAAAAAACAATTAAAAAAACTCATACCTTCAAAAAAAGCCAATATTTCTACACGTAATTTCCCACAAACCGTAGCACAAATACGTAAAAAAACTGGTATAAAAGACGGAGGAAATCAATACTTGTTTTTTACAACAAATTACAACAACAAACACATTGTACTTATTTGTAAAAAAAACTAAACTTATTTTTTACATACCTAAAAAACCATATTTCATTTTTTTTTAAATTCCCTTACAAAATCTCAGCAATATTTTATACTTTGTGCTATAATTTTAAAAAATGGCAAATAAAAATATACGCAACTTATCATCTCGTAAATCATTAGAAGATAATTTGTTTGAAAACATAGCAACATTATCACATAAAAACGCTTCAAAAGAAGAGTTCCAAGACCTAGCAAAACGCTTTTTAATTGATGATTCTGTAGTGCTAGGAACTTCCTCTTTTTACGATTTCACAAGAAAAGAAAACCGTAATAAAAAAATTTATATCTGTTCTGGGACAGCATGTATGGTAGCAAACACACAATCTAAATTACATAAAAATTTAAAAACCCACTTTTCTGAAGATGAAATTGGTCACGCAGCTTGTGTGGGGCACTGCCATAGTAATAGTGCTTTTATGTATAATGATAAAACCTATTCCACTCATTCAAAAGAAGAGCTAGAAAACACCGTTAAAAAGTATCTTCCTCTAAGGAAGACAGAAAGAGGAAACTCCTATAATATTGATTGTAATACCACACCTATTTTAACATCAGAAATAAAAAATATTGATACTTTTTATAAACTAGCAAAATTATTTTCAGAAAAACCACAAGAAGTTATTCAACAATTAAAAACATCTAACTTGCGTGGTCGTGGTGGTGCTGGATTTCCGTTTTGGTTCAAATTAGATGCAGTTATCAAAGAACAAAATAAACAAAAATATATTGTTTGTAATGCCGATGAAGGTGATCCTGGAGCATATTCTGATATGTATTTAATGGAGCATCAACCACATAAAGTGCTCTTTGGTATATATATGGCTGGTCTAACAGTAGGTGCAAATACAGGAGTTTTATATATCCGTAGAGAATACCCAAACTCTATTAGGATTGTAGAAAATGCCATTACCAAATTAAAAGAAAAAAACTTGATTAGAGGTTTTAAA
>CAZZPG010000070.1:3306-9862 GCA_964655975.1 uncultured Flavobacteriaceae bacterium | reverse complement strand
CAAACGGTATGTTACCGAGGCTAGATTAAAAAGAATGTTAGGTCATGAAATTGATTTGATTGAAGATAGATTAAGCAGACAAAAACATCCTGATAAATTTTTTTTTAGCTATGCAAATACCGTAGCAACTATTAATTTTTCTAAGAAATTTAAAGGTCATGGTTGGGTTGGAGTTCGTTTTCAGCTAGATCCACTAGAAGATTATAATGAAATTGTTATTCATATTCGCTTTAAAGAAACAGATTCTCGTCTACAACAAGAAACCTTAGGTGTTTTAGGTGTCAATTTAATTTATGGTGCATTCTATATGAATGATAATCCAAAAGAATTAGTAAAATCTTTTTATGATAACTTAGACACAGACCAATTAGAAATTGATATGATTAATTTTTCTGGTCCTCGTTTTATGTACGTAGATAACAGGTTAATGAGCTTACAATTGGTGAAAAATGGAATGACCAACGCAGTTATGTTTGGCTCTGATGGAAACAACCTTTTACCAGCACAAGTTTTATACAAAAAAAATATATTAGCATTACGTGGTAGTTTTAGACCAGTTACCAAAGTAAATATGGAAATGTATAAAAAATCTAAAGAACTCTTTTTTGCAGAAAAAAAAGTAAATCCAGATAAAACACAAATTATCTTTGAAATTACTTTGAGTAACCTACGTTCTGAAGGAGAAATTAATGAACGTGATTTCTTAGACCGTGCAGAATTACTGTGCTCTTTAGGACAAAATGTAATGATAACCGATTTTCAAGAATACTTTAAATTGGTAGAGTACTTTAGTGAATTTACCAAAGCTAGAATGGGATTAGCAATGGGAGTTTATAATTTAATTCAAATTTTTGATGAAAAATATTATAGAGATTTAAGTGGAGGTATTTTAGAAGCCTTTGGAAAATTATTTTTTAAAGACTTAAAAGTATATATGTACCCATATCAAGACAAAGAAACCAAAGAATTTATTACAAGTGAAAATTTAAAAGTTCACCCTCGTATGAAAGAATTATACAAATTCTTTAAACACAATGGTAAATTAATTGATATAAAAGACTTTAACCCCAATATTTTAGAAATTTTCTCTCGCAAAGTATTAAAAATGATTGCTACTGGAGAAGAAGGATGGGAAGAAATGCTACCAGAAGGAATTTCTGAAACCATAAAAGATAACCGATTATTTGGGTACTCAAAAAGAAATTTTAAAAAGTAAATTTATAGTTAGTTACTCCATCATTTGTCTAGATTGTTCAAGTAAATTCCCCCAACCTATAGTATAAATATTATAAGCAGTTATTCCTAAATACACTATATTAATAATCAATACCACCAAAGCAACAATTTTACCTGTATATAAATTATCTTGATTGCCGTATATTTCTGGATTTTTATAAAATTTTTTTAATTCTGAATGTGCAATATAGTAAGCAATACCAGCAGGCAATGCACCAAAACCAGCAAAACAACAACATATAAAACCTGTTATTGATAATCCGTACACTAAACTTGAATATTGTAAAGGTTGTTTTTCCATATTTTAAAAAATCATTTTTATAAGATAACTGCCAATAATAATCAACAAATTTATAAGAACCAAATATCTAACTATTTTTTGAGCCTTTTTAAATTTATAAAAAAAATTTACAATAATAAAACCAAAAAAAAATAGTAGCGTATAAATTGCAGGATACATTTTAAAAGCATTAATAAAATCTCCTTGCAACAAATAAATAATAGAACGTTGCATACCACAGCCCAAACAATCAAACCCTAAAAAATTTTTATTTAAACAGGGCAACATATAATCTTCTAACTTCAAAAACATAACAAGCTTTAAAAATTATAACTATTTTGAAAATAGTTTTTTTTAACTTCTTCAAATTTTTGTTGTATTTCTTTTAATTTAGCCATATTGCCAAACATAATCTTCTGTTTTTTAAGTTTTTATTAACACTTCTAGAACCTAAAACTGTCTATTTCTTATTAATTTGCACAAATTTACAATAAAAACCTAATCTAAAAATGAAAAAATTAATAGGAAAAACTATAATATTTAGTATTATTTTTGCATTCGCTTGTAAAAATGAACAAATGAAACACACAGATATAAAACCACCCGTTGCAGAAAAGCAACCCAAAAAATTAGAAAAACACGGAGACGTAAGAACAGATAATTATTTTTGGATGCGACTAACCGATGAGCAGAAAAAAGCAGACAAAAAAGATACTCAAACTCAAAAAGTCTTAGAATATTTAAATGCAGAAAATACATATTATAATAAAGTTACGGCACATACCAAAGATTTTCAAGAAGAGTTATTTAAAGAGATGAAATCTCGTATTAAAGAAGATGATGAATCTGTACCCTATAAAAAAAATGGATATTTTTACATTACTAGATACGAAAAAGGAAGCCAATACCCTATTTACTCTCGTAAAAAAGGAAATTTAAAAGCACAAGAAGAAATTTTATTTAATGTTAATAATGAAGCAAAAGGACACGATTATTTTCAATTAGGAGGTTTAAATATCAGTCCAGATAATAAATTAGTAGCTTTCGCTGTTGATACCATAAGCAGAAGACAGTATGTTATTAAAATTAAAAATTTAGAAACAGGTAAAATTTATCCTGATGAAATTATCAATACAACAGGAGGGTCTGTATGGGCAAATGACAACAAAACATTGTTTTATACTCAAAAAAACCCCGTAACTTTACGTAGTGAAAAAATATTTAGACACGTTTTAGGAACAAATTCATCTCAAGATGTAGAAATTTTTCATGAAAAGGACGACACCTTTAGTACGTATGTAAGTAAAACAAAATCAAAAAAGTATATAACCATAGGTTCTTATAGCACGTTGTCTTCAGAAACTCAAGTATTAGAGGCAGATAATCCTACAGGGAAATTTAGAATAATTCAACCACGTACAGATAAGTTAGAATACAGTGTTTCTCACTACGGAAACTCCTTTTACATTTTAACCAATAAAGATGGAGCAAAGAATTTTAAGTTGATAAAAACCCCCGAGGATAAAACATCTCAAGAAAACTGGGTAGATGTTATTCCTCATAGAGATGATACTCTGTTAGAAGATATTTCTATTTTTAAAGACTATTTGGTGTTAGAAGAAAGAAACAACGGATTAAACAAAATCCGTATCAAACGATGGGATGAAAAAAAAGACTATTATTTACCTTTTGATGAAGAAACCTATGCTGTAGGAGTTCATGGAAACCCAGATTTTGATACAGAAATCATCAGATATTCATATAATTCTATGACCACCCCAAGTTCTGTTATTGATTTTAATATGAAAAACAAATCAAAAGAAATTAAAAAAGAACAAGAAGTCTTAGGAGGAAAGTTTAATAAAAACAACTACACAAGTAAAAGAATTTGGGCAACCGCAAGAGACGGTAAAAAAGTAGCCATTTCTTTAGTATATAGAAAAGACACCAAATTAACTAAAGAAACACCATTATTGCAATATGCTTACGGTTCTTATGGTTATACCATTTCTGATGGATTTTCTACCACACGATTAAGTTTATTAGATAGAGGTTTTGTATATGCACTGGCACACATTAGAGGAAGCCAATATTTAGGAAGAGAATGGTATGAAGATGGCAAAATGCTAAAAAAGAAAAATACCTTTACAGATTTTATTGATTGCTCTAAATACCTAATTAAAAACGGATACACATCTGCAGACCATTTATACGCAATGGGAGGTTCTGCAGGAGGCTTATTAATGGGAGCTATTGTAAATATGAATCCTGAACTATATAACGGAATAATTGCAGCAGTACCCTTTGTAGATGTAATTTCTACAATGTTAGACGATAGTATTCCACTTACCACAGGAGAATATGACGAATGGGGAAATCCAAATGAAAAAGAATATTATGATTATATCAAATCATATTCCCCTTATGATCAAGTAGTAGCAAAAGAATACCCAAATATGTTAGTCACTACAGGATTACACGATAGTCAAGTGCAATATTGGGAGCCTGCAAAATGGGTAGCAAAATTAAGAGATCTAAAAAAAGATAAAAATATCTTATTTTTACATACTAACATGGAAGCAGGTCATGGTGGGGCTTCAGGAAGATTTAACGCACTAAAAGAAACTGCTAAAGAGTATACTTTCTTCTTAGATTTAGAAAATAAGTTAGAAAAATAATGTACTTTTGTGCATGAATCAAAGAAGCCAATAATTGGCTTCTTTGATAAATGCAAAAGAATGATTAGACATCAAGGAATTACCAAAAATATCTTAGAATTAATAGGTCAAACTCCATTAGTTAAACTTCATAATATTACAAAACATCTTAAAGGAAACTACTTTGCTAAATTAGAAGCATTTAACGTAGGACATTCTGCAAAAGATAGAATTGCACTGCACATTATAGAGCAAGCAGAGGCAAAAGGATTACTAAAAAAAGGTGATACTATTATAGAAACCACCTCTGGTAATACAGGTTTTTCTTTAGCAATGATAAGTATTGTAAAAGGATATAAATGTAAATTAGCTGTAACCGATAAATCATCTCAAGATAAAATAGATATGCTAAGAACTATGGGAGCAGAGGTACATTTATGTCCAGCAAATGTAGCAGCAGATGATCCTCGCTCTTATTATGAAGTAGCCAAAAGATTACACAAAGAAAACTCAAACTCAATTTATATCAATCAATATTTTAATGAGCTAAATATAGAAGCACACTACAAAACTACAGGAGCAGAAATTTGGGAACAAACCAAAGGAAAAGTAACACACGTAGTAGTAGCAAGTGGAACAGGAGGCACCATTTCTGGTATTGCACGCTACTTAAAAGAACAAAAACCAAATGTTAAAATTTTAGGGGTTGATGCTTTTGGTTCTGCAATTAAAAAATATCACGAAACAAGAGAGTTAGATGCCAATGAAATTTACCCTTACAAGATTGAAGGAATGGGTAAAAATTTAATTCCAAGTGCTACCGATTTTAATAGTATAGATATATATGAAAAAGTAACCGATAAAGATGCCGCATGTAAAGCTAGAGAAATTGTAGTTTCTGAAGGAATTTTTCCTGGGTATACAAGTGGAGCAGTAATGCAAGCTACCCAACAATTTGCAGATAAAAAAATGTTTTCTGATGATAGTTTTGTCGTCTTAGTTTTTCCAGACCATGGATCTCGCTATATGAATAAAATTTATAATGATGATTGGATGAAAGAACAAGGTTTTTTTGATTGCAACCAATTAAAAAAAAGAATGGAACGTATCTAATTTTTTGAGCTAATAATTTAAAAACAGAAGTAAAAAATATAATACTAACAATTATTTTCCTTTATCTTTTTTAGTTTCTACTTTAGTTTAAAAATATAAAAAAGTAAATTTGTTACTTACATAAAGACCAAACAATGAAAGATTTATTTGAAAGAATTAAAACAGAAAAAGGACCTATAGGGGATTGGGCAGACAAAGCAGAGGGATACTATGTGTTTCCAAAATTAGAAGGACCTATCTCAAACAGAATGTTGTTTAATAATAAAGAAGTAATTACATGGAGCATAAATAACTACCTAGGGTTAGCAAATCACCCAGAAGTAAAAAAAGCAGATGGAGAGGCTGCTTTAAAGTATGGTATGGCATACCCAATGGGGGCTAGAATGATGTCTGGTCATACAAAATATCACGAACAATTAGAACAAGAATGTGCTAATTTTGTAGATAAAGAAAAGGCTTACTTAGTAAATTTTGGGTACCAAGGCATGGTTTCTGCTATAGATGCTTTAGTAACAAAAAATGATGTAATTGTTTATGATATGGATACTCACGCCTGTATTATTGATGGTGTACGCTTACATGCTGGTAAACGTTTTGTATATCGTCATAATGATATGGAAAGTTTTGAAAAAAACATAAAACGTGCTACAAAAATTACAGAAAAAACTGGAGGAGGTATTCTAGTTGTATCAGAAGGTGTTTTTGGTATGCGAGGAGAACAAGGTAGGTTGGCAGAAATAATAGCATTCAAAAAAAAATATACTTTCCGTTTCTTAGTAGATGATGCTCATGGTTTTGGAACTTTAGGAAAGAATGGTAAAGGAACAGGGTTTGAGCAAGGAGTACAAGACGGTATAGATATTTATTTTGCAACATTTGCAAAATCTATGGCAGGTATTGGTGCTTTTTTTGCTGGGGATGCAGATGTAATTCAATTTTTACAATACAATATGCGTTCTCAAATGTTTGCAAAATCTTTACCTATGATAATGGTAAAAGGTGCATTAAAACGTTTAGATATGATACGTACAATGCCAGAACTAAAAGATAAATTATGGAAAATCACCCATGCTTTACAAAGTGGATTGCGTAATGCTGGGTTTGATTTAGGAACAACACAAACTTGCATTACTCCAGTATTTTTAAAAGGAGATATACCTGAGGCTATGGCAATGGTAAATGATTTACGTGAAAATTATAAAATTTTCTGCTCTATAGTAGTGTATCCCATAATTCCTAAAGGATTAATTATTTTACGATTAATCTCTAC
>CAZZPG010000070.1:0-3296 GCA_964655975.1 uncultured Flavobacteriaceae bacterium | reverse complement strand
AGAAGATATAGATAAAACTATTACTGCTTTTTCTGCAATTAGGATAAAATTAAAAGATGATGTATATAAAAAAATAATTTCCTCTTTTGTATAATTATATCATGTTTTTAAAAGTAAGATTCAGGTTGTAAAATACCAACTTAAATCTTGCTTATCTTCTCAAAAAAACTAAATTTTTTTACCTATTTTTTTAAAAATATTAAAATATTTATAATCTAAAACCCTGTTCCAGGGTCTTCAGGTGACGTTGCTTGTGCTTTTTGTGGGTTTAAAATCATATAAGTACCTAAAGAGGTTAGTGCAACGTATTTACCATAATTACCAATTTTTTTTAAAGCATTTTTACGAGTAATTTTTTTTATATTTTTATCTTGTCCTTCCATAATATCTTTATTTTTAGAGTTACTCTATAACTATTTTTTTGTTTAATTTTCCTTTTTCTGTTTGTAATTGAACAATATAAATACCCGTTGATAAACTTGGTAATCTAATATCTTTTATTCCGTTAAAATTAAAAAATTTACACATAATTTGCTTACCAAGAATGGTAAATAATTTTATAGAAGCATTTGTACTTTGTACTCCTATAATTCTTAATGTTTTGTTATTAGGTTTATAGATACTAATGTTTTCTAAATCATAATTATTAGTACTTAATCTGTTAGAAGATGTTCTTAAATAGAATTGTCCAATACCGTTGCTTTCTAAATTTAATGTTAGTGTGTAATGTCCATTATCATTTAATTTAGTAAAGGTATTGTTCGTTCTATCTTCTAAGTAAACATTTAATCCGTCAGGTAAATTTGTAATAGTTGCTGTAAAAGTAATTTCTGTACTAGGGGGTGCATTAACTCCTAAAGGAACTACTATATTTTTGTAATTAGAATTTGGTAAGGATTGTTTCATAAAATTAATTCTAGTACTATTACTTACTAAATGAGAAAATAAGCTGAAATTTGTATTTGTTCCTGTAAAGGAGCCTATATCAAATCTTGGGTCTAATCCAGTAGTTCTTCCTTCTTGATAAATAATTTCAGTAGTTTTATTTCTACTTCCATCAGTCATTTTTAAGTTAATGATAAAATTACTATTTGTAATTTTATAAAACATAATCTCTGTTTGGTGGCTTTGCATTGCACTAGTAAAAGTAACTGCAGTACTTTTATCTGCATTTACAAAAAAACCTTGACCTGGATGCAGGTATCCTGTTGTTTTTGACACATAAGTTGTACCATCCCAAACATATATACTTTGGTAGGGGGTTGAAAAATTAGCAGTATTTTTTGTAATAAACTTATCAATATCTAGGTATGAAGAATATGGATTTCCTAAAAAATTCCAGTCATTACCATTTGATCTAGAAGATTGGGTAATGGTAGGAAAAATATCTCCTGAAGTATATGTTCCTGTAAAAGCTAACTCACCAGAAGTATTTCTATGAACGCTGTAACCAATACCTGAACTAAAAGTTTTTGTACTTCCTCCTTGGTAATATTCCCAGTCTCCATCTGTGTCTGTAAGGTTATTATAAGTACTTATTGCTCTATTTAATCCGTTGATAGTAATAGAGTTTGCTGTTACCCAAGCATTATCGTATTGTTCTCCTAAAACTGGTGATGATACTAAATGCCATTTTGTATCTGCTAGGTTTACCTTGTAGGTAATATTACCAGTAACTGTGCCGTTTGCAATAAAAGATTTTCCTGCTTCTATTTCAACTTGTTTTGCAGTAATGTTATTGGGTAATGTTACATTTGAGAGTATGAGTACATCGTCTGTTCCTTTAGCATTGGTATAACTTCTAGGTTTCCAATCTCCATCATATCTATATTCGTTTTCTAAAGCTCCTGGTGTCATATCTACACTATTTTTATTTGCAGTTTCAACTATCCATTCTGAGGCTGTCCATGTTGTATTTGGGTTTACAGTTTTTGGTGATTTTCTATATGCTCTTTTGTCTTTGTATTCCCACGGTTTTCCTGAACCGTCTTCATCTATAACCCCATAAGCATCTAAAAGTGTCCCTGTGGTTTCATTGCCTCCAAAATATAAAAAATACCCATCATCTCCATTTCCATTCGCATAAGAGGTATTTATATTTGCATTAAATCCATAATTTGTATTTATCTCTGAAGATTTACCAATTATAAATACAGTATTTGGCTTTATTGTTCCTGTTAAAATTTTTCTTTTTAAAGCTCTTCCGTTTGTTTGCTTTATAAAATAAATTTTTTCAGTAGTTAAATCTATTGTGCTTGTTCCGTTATTATAAATTTCAACAAACCTAGCTTTATATTTATCTTTAGGGTCTGCAACTTCAGAAATAATTAAACTTGGTTTAGGGGGGGCTTCATCATCAATTATGGTAATTGTATATTGGCTTCTACCTAAATTGGCAGTTCCTGAGGTTACAGTAATTTTTAAGATTACTGTTTCATTATCTGTGTCTGCATCTGAGTTAATATTTAAAGAAATATTTTTTGTTTCATTAGCATTAAAAGTTAATGAGCTTGTATTTAATGTATAATCTGTACTTTCTGCTGTACTTACTCCATCAACAGTTATATTTATGGTAACTGGGGTTGTATAGTTTGTAAAACTGACAGGAATATTTGTAGTAAATGTTGCATTGGTTTCATTTTTTGTACTAGAATCTGTATCAAATGAAACCGTTGACCCTACAACTCCGTTTGCTACTAATTTAATATTTTTCATTCTTACACCTCTGCCAGAGGTACTGTTGTTTGAAAATTTTATTATTATATTGGCAGAAACAGTAATAATATTTATTATTTTTTTACTATAACTTCTTGTTGTTTCTTCTGTTACGTAAGATTGCGTGTAGGTAGTTCCTCCATCTATAGATACTTCTATTTTTAGTTTATTATGAGCCCCTGCACCAAAAGATTTAATATCTACAGATAGCGTAGCCTTTGCATAAGCAGATAGATTATACGATTTTGTTATAATATTTTCTAAAGACCCTTTTGCCTCTACAAGATAATAACTCCCTTTATCTATTGGTTTATTACCAGTGTTATTACTTGTCCAGCCTATTGGAAGTGTACCACCACCAACAACATCAAAAATAGTTGTTTGCCCCCAAGAAGTGGTAACGATTATCCCTAATAAAAAAGTTAAGAAAATTTTAATTAAAAATTTTTCATCCACAATAGTTATTATTTAATTATTATGGGTATAATTTACAAAAAAAAGCTAACTTTTTTTGTAAAATATCTTATTTAAAATCAATCCCGTCCTAAATAAATTTTAAGACAAAACAAAAGTACTGATTT
>CAZZPG010000069.1:0-9895 GCA_964655975.1 uncultured Flavobacteriaceae bacterium | reverse complement strand
ACAAAAAAGATTTAGAAACTGCTATTCAAGAATTAAGAAAAGGAAATAGAGTAACATCACAAAGTGCAGAAGAAACCTATAATTCACTTAACAAATACGCTAAAAATTTAAATGATTTAGCTCAAAGTGGCAAATTAGATCCTGTTATTGGTAGAAATGATGAGATTAGAAGAATATTGCAAATTTTATCCCGTAGAACTAAAAACAATCCGATGTTAATTGGAGAGCCAGGAACTGGAAAAACAGCCATTGTAGAGGGTTTAGCACATAGAATTATTAAAGGAGATGTACCCGAAAACATCAAAAACAAAACCATCTTTTCTTTAGATATGGGAGCCTTAATTGCTGGAGCAAAATACAAGGGCGAGTTTGAAGAGCGTTTAAAATCAGTAGTAAAAGAAGTACAAAATTCAGACGGAAATATCATTTTATTTATTGATGAAATTCATACATTAGTTGGTGCTGGAGGCGGTCAAGGAGCTATGGATGCCGCAAATATTTTAAAACCTGCTTTGGCTCGTGGTGAGTTGCGTGCTATCGGTGCAACTACTCTAGACGAGTATCAAAAATATTTTGAAAAAGACAAAGCCTTAGAGCGTCGTTTTCAAAAAGTACAAGTAGATGAACCCGATACAGAAAGTGCAATTTCTATTTTAAGAGGAATCAAAGATAAGTATGAAGCACATCATAAAGTATTAATTACTGATGCTGCAGTAATTGCTGCAGTAGAGCTTTCTCAACGTTATATCTCAAATCGATTTTTACCAGACAAAGCTATCGATTTAATGGATGAAGCTTCTGCTAAGTTACGTATGGAAATCAACTCAAAACCAGAAGAGTTAGATCTTTTGGATAGAAAGGTGATGCAAATTGAAATTGAAATTGAAGCCATTAAAAGAGAAAAAGACACACAAAAACTTGATAAACTTCAAGAAGAATTGGCAAATCTTAAAACAGATAGAGATAGTATTTATGCTAAATGGAAACGAGAAAAAGAGAGTTTAGATGATATTAATAGTACTAAAGAAGCCATTGAAAAGGCTAAATTAGAAGCAGAAAAAGCAGAACGAGAAGGTAATTATGGTTTGGTAGCAGAAATTAGATACGGAAGATTAAAAGAACTAGAAGATAAACTTATAAAACAACAAGAAGAGTTTACCAACATTAAAGAAAATGCGTTGGTAAAAGAAGAAGTTACTAGAGATGATATTGCAGAAGTAGTAGCAAAATGGACTGGAATACCTGTAACCAAAATGTTACAAAGTGAACGTGAAAAACTCTTACATTTAGAAGATGAACTACACAAGCGTGTGGTTGGACAAGAAGAAGGTATACGTGCAGTTGCCGATGCTGTTAGACGCTCTAGAGCAGGTTTACAAGATAAAAATAGACCTATTGGCTCATTTCTCTTTTTAGGGACTACGGGAGTCGGTAAAACAGAATTAGCTAAAGCTTTGGCAAGTTACTTATTTGATTCAGAAAAATCAATGACCCGTATAGACATGAGTGAATATCAAGAAAAACACTCGGTAAGCCGTTTGGTAGGAGCACCTCCAGGTTATGTTGGTTATGATGAAGGAGGGCAATTAACAGAAGCCGTTCGTAGAAAACCATACTCAGTAATTTTGTTAGATGAAATTGAAAAAGCACATCCAGATACGTTCAATATTTTATTACAAGTTTTAGATGAAGGGCGTTTAACAGATAACAAAGGTAGAACTGCAGATTTTAAAAATACTATTATTATTATGACCTCAAATATGGGAGCTCATATTCTTCAAGAAAAATTAGAAAGTATTAATATGGATGAACGCACTAAGGTAATGGAAGTTGCTGAACAAGAGGTGCTAACCTTATTAAAAAAACAAATTAGACCAGAATTTTTAAACAGAATTGATGAAATTGTAATGTTTACACCTTTAAATGAAATAGAAATTAAACAAATTGTTACTATTCAATTAAAAGAATTACAGAGAAAACTGAAAGAAAACAATATTATACTACATATTTCTGAGGATGTAATTACTCATATTTCTAAAATAGGATTTGATCCTCAATTTGGTGCAAGACCTATAAAAAGAGCTATACAAAATGAAATTTTAAACAAATTATCAAAACAAATTTTAGCAGGAAAAATAATGACAGATAGCATTGTTACTATTGATTTTAAAAATGAAAAAATGGTTTTTAACAACTAAATTTCTTAGAGTAAATGTAAAAAAGAAAACTCAAAATTGAGTTTGCTTTTTTGTTTATACTTATAAATATTTTGGTACAGCTTATATAAATAACTTTTTTATTAATTAATCTTCTAATTAGAATATCAAGAAAAAAATTATACTACAACAAACGTAATTGTAATAAATATTATTAAAAATAATAAGATTAATATTTTCCAAAAAATATTCGCTTTTTTCATTTCCATAAACTGAAAAGATACAAGTACAAATTTTATTGATGATAAAAATAAAATAAAATAAACGCCTACTTTTAAAGTAACAAAACTTGAAACCAAAGCAGTTATAATGGTTAAAATGATAAGTGTTAATAGTGTGTATGAAATGGATTTTGTCATAATTTATATCTCTATAAAATTAAATATAAAACAGGAAACAGCAGTAACCAAATTAAATCGCACATATGCCAAAATGTAGCACTTGCCTCTATATCTTCTAACAATGTTTCTTCTTTTTTTAATCCTAATTTTATAAAAAACAAAAGAAACAATCCTATCAAAACATGAATAACATGAAACCCTGTGAGCAACCAATAAAAGGTAAAGAAAGTATTAAATCCTAAAGTATATCCTGCTTCAATTTTTAAATAGTATTCAAATCCTTTTAGGATTAAAAACAGTAAGCCCCCTATCATTGCATAATTTATAAAAGAGGTCGTTTTTTTATAATTATTTTGTTTAAATTGATATACAGACATTGCCATAAAAGCCCCACTACTAAGCAAAAACAAGGTGTTAATTGCCCCAAATGCAGCATTTAAATGTAGTCTTGATTCATGAAATAATGTTGGATTTTCTTTACTACTTACTACCAAAACGATTAATGAAATACCAAAAGTCAATAACTCTAAAAAAATGATAATCCACAACAAAATTCCTCCTGGCGGATAGTAGATATTTTTATAATCTATTTTTTTTGTTTCCACAATTTAACTTGTTATTAGATTCTTCACTACTACTGATAACTCATTAATCTATAACTAAAAACGAAATTAATCCCAGTCTAACAAACGCTTTTCGCCTTCTAATTTTTGAATATCTGTTATATCTTGGCTCATTTCTATCACTCCTCTATATTTTTTATCATTATCTCTGATTGCAAAATAACGGATATGAATAATTCTTCCTTTAAAATTAAACCAAAATTCTGCAACATCTTTAGTTCCTGCTCTAAATTCATCTACAATACGCAACACCATGTGTACACTTTTTGGTGGATGACAAAACTTTACTTCTCTTCCTATAATTCCTTTACTTCGTGGAAAAACTCTGTCATCTCCTCTGTTATAAAAAATTACTTTGTCGTTTTCATCTACATAGGTAATATCTATTGGCAAAAAACGAAGTAATAAATTTACTTGCTCTGGTGTCATATAACCTTCATCATAATGAAAGGTGTTTTCTGTTGAAAAAGATAATTTTCTTTCTGTAACATCATCACTCGGATGCACATATTTTTCTTCTTTAATAGCAGGATAACGTACTGGTTTTTTGGGCAACATCCAGCCCATTTCTTCATCTCCTATATAAAATTCTTTCCAATCTTCTTCGGATAATAAGCTCATAGAATTTGGAAATAAACGCATATCTTCTATAGATAATAGTCGCTTAATGCCTTCAATTAAATACGGAATATTTTTTACAATTTTAGGAATATTTTTCTCTTTATTATAGCTATTTAGCAGTCTTATTTGGTCTCTTAAATTGTCATGAAAAGACCACATTCCTTGGCTTGGCCCTTCCCAACCATGTTTTTCTAAATAAGGAAATAATTGATTTTCTTTACGTGCAAAACGTTTTTCTATACTACTTAATTGATTGAATATATTGTAGTATTTCTGAAATTCTTTCGCTACATCTACATCATACAATTCTAATAAAAGGTTTTGTATTAAGGCACTCTCTTCATAATATACTTTTATGGGGTGTCCTTCGGGTAATTTTTCTACTTCTGGTAAAAATGAATTCATATCTATTTGTTATCAATATTAAAATAACCTCCCTTATTTTCCTTTCTCTCTAATGATTGGCTGATAATAAGGTGGCTTACATTAATCATATTTCTAAGTTCACATAATGAAGTATCTATCTTTGAAACTTTGTACAAATCCTCTACTTCATTATAAATTAAGTCTAAATGTTTTATAGCTTTAGTCAATCTATCATTACTTCTTACTATACCCACATAATTACGCATAAGTGCCTGTAATTGAAATAGGTTGTGTTTTACTAGCACGTGTTCTTTTGGAATACGTGTTCCTTTTTCATTCCAATGTGGAATTGAAATATTTGTTTTCTTTGTAGTACTTTTACTTAGATATTTAAAAATATTATGAGCATATACCAAAGCCTCTAATAGCGAGTTAGATGCCAATCTATTTGCTCCATGCAATCCTGTTCTACTGCACTCTCCACAGGCAAATAAATTATTAACAGAGGTTTTTCCATCTTTATCTACTACAATTCCTCCACATAAATAATGAGATGCAGGTACTACAGGAATCCAATCTTTAGTGATATCTATATGATTATCAAGACATTCCTTATAAATGTTTGGAAAATGTTTTTTAAACCCATCAATATCTAAATGTGTACAATCTAAATATACATGTGAATCTCCAGACTTTTTAAGCTCTGCATCAATACTTTGCGATACAATATCTCTTGAGGCCAATTCTGCTCTATCATCATAATTTAGCATAAATCGATTTCCCTCTTTTGTTCTTAAATATGCTCCAAAACCTCTAACAGCTTCTGATATTAAAAAGGAGGCTCCTCCTTCTGGTTTATACATAGCTGTTGGATGAAATTGAATAAACTCCATATCCTTTATCTGTGCTTTTGCTCTATATGCCATAGCAACACCATCTCCTGTAGCAATTATAGGATTAGTGGTATGCCCATAAACACTACCAATACCCCCAGAGGCAAGTAATGTTTTTTTTGCATTAACAGTAATAATTTTACCTGTTTTTTCATTTAAAACATACGCTCCATAACATGATTTAATTTCTGGAATTGAAATTTCTAATTGATGTTCTGTAATTAAATCTATAGCAAAATGATGAGCTAATAATGTAACATTTTTAAGCTGATGCACCCTTGTAAGTAAAGCTCGTTCTACTTCAAAACCCGTAATATCTTTATGGTGCACAACACGGTATTCTGAGTGCCCTCCTTCTTTTCCTAAATCATAATTCCCTTCGTCATCTAAATCAAATTTAGCTCCCCATAGAATAAGTTCTTTAAGGCGCTTTGGACCTTCTTTTATAACCATTTCTACCACAGATTGGTCACACAAACCATCACCTGCTATTAGGGTGTCTTGTATGTGCTTTTTAAATGAATCCTCTTCTTTATCTAAAACAACGGCAACACCTCCTTGTGCATATTTTGTATTAGACTCATTTTCTTTATCTTTGGTTACAATGGTAATTTTTTTGTTAGGAAATTTTTCAGCAATTTTAACAGCAAAAGTAAGCCCTGCAACTCCAGAACCTATTACTAAATAATTTGTTTGTATCATATCTTATTTAGATAATTCTAGCATTTTATTAATAGGAATTAATGCTTTTTCTCTAATGTTTTTTGAAACTTCTATTTGTGGACTTTCATTAAGTAAACAGTTGTATAATTTTTCTAAAGTATTCATCTTCATAAAATGACACTCACTACAAGCACAAGTATTATCTTCTTTTGCTGGTGCAGGTACTAACTCTGTATTTGGAACTTCCTGTTGCATTTTATATAAAATCCCTGCTTCTGTGGCTACAATAAATTTTTTGTCTTGGTGTTCTTTTACATAATTAATCATCCCTGAGGTAGAACCAACATAGGTTGCTACTTTTAAAATATGCTCTTCAGATTCTGGGTGTGCAATAATTACATAATCTGGATATTTTTTATGCAATACAAGTAATTTCTCTATAGAAAAGGCTTCGTGTACAATACAACTTCCGTCCCAAAGTAGCATATCTCTACCTGTTTGTTTCATTATATATTTTCCTAAATTTCTATCTGGTGCAAATATAATTGGTGTATCTTTTGGGATAGAATTTACAATTTTAAGTGCATTAGAAGAGGTACAGACAATATCTGTTAACGCTTTTACTTCTGCACTACAATTTACGTAAGTAATAACGGTATGATTTGGGTGTTTTTTTACAAATTTCTTAAAAGCATCTGGTGGGCATGAGTCTGCCAAGGAACAACCTGCATTTAAATCTGGTAATACTACAATTTTGTTTGGGCTTAATATTTTTGCAGTTTCTGCCATAAAATGTACTCCTGCAAATACAATTATATCTGCATCTGTTTTTGCTGCTTGTTGTGACAAACCTAAACTATCACCTACATAATCTGCAATATCTTGAATGGCTTCTTCTTGGTAATAATGTGCCAAAATAACAGCATTTTTTTCTTTTTTTAGTTTGTTTATTTTTTCTTGAATAATCATAGTATGTAATTATGAGGTAAAAATAAAGGATATTATTAACTTATATTGTAATTTATTTTACTTTTTTAGTAATTTCTGCTCATTCATAGTTCCTATACAACAATAAGCTACTAAATTTAAATTCATTTTGAAAAATAATTTTACCCTTAATAATTTTGATTGAAAATAAGCAACTAAAATTAAACAACAACTTACCCATAACTACCATTCTAATAACCAACTAATTAACCTTTATGCATAAATTGCTGTTTAGCTAATAATTGTTCTTCTGTTTCTTCCTCATTTTTATTGAGGATACAACAATCTACAGGACATACTGCTACACATTGTGGCTCTTTATGAAACCCTTTACATTCTGTACATTTATCTGCTACAATGTAGTAAACTTCATCAGAAATAGCCTCTTGATTTTCATTAGCATTTACTATTTTACCATTAGGTAATACTACATCTCCTTTTAAATCTGTACCATCAGAAAACTTCCAATCATCTGCTGCCTCATAAATTGCAGTATTTGGGCATTCTGGCTCACATGCCCCACAATTTATACATACATCAGTTATTATTATTGCCATTATTTTCTTTTGTTTTTACGTAACTTTGTACCCGCAAAAATAATGTAAAATAGTTTATAACCAAAAGAAATGGATAGGATACAAAATAGAGTTAGTGCTTTTGTAAAGCTAGGTCAGTTTATCAGTCAATTTTCTCAAAAAAGTAGTATTAGAAAAGAAGAAATTGAGCACAATAATTTATTTTTTGAAGGATTTAAACATCAACTAAAAATTACCGAAGAAAGCAACTCTTGGTTTACCAAAGAAAACATCCTTTTTTCTTTAAATAGTTGGGCTAATGCACTTACAGAAACTAACCTTAGTAAATGGATTACAAACGAAAATGTTGGTAAAAATAACCCAAAATTGGTAGCCATTATTATGGCAGGAAATATTCCGTTAGTTGGTTTTCATGATTTTTTATCGGTACTAATTTCAGGACATTCTGTATTGATAAAACAATCATCAAACGATAAACATTTGTTACCTTTTTTAGCTAAATATTTAGAACATATAAATCCAGAATTTATAGGAAACATTACTTTTACAGAAAAAAAAATAACTAATTTTGATGCTATAATTGCTACAGGAAGTAATAATACTGCTCGTTATTTTGAGTATTATTTTAAGAAAAGCCCCAACATCATCAGAAAAAACAGAAACTCAATTGCAGTACTTACAGGAAATGAAACCGAAAAAGAATTAGAAGCCTTAGGCAACGATATTTTTCAATACTTTGGGTTGGGTTGTCGTAGTGTTTCTAAAATTTTTGTGCCAAAAGATTATCATTTTGACAGCTTTTTTAAAGGAATTTTTTTCAAACAAACCATTATCAACAATGCAAAATATGCCAATAATTACGATTATAACAAAGCCGTATATTTAATGAGTGAGTTTGATATCTTAGAAAACGGATTTTTAATGATTAAAGAAGATGCAAGTTACGCATCTCCTATTGCTACCCTTTTTTATGAATTTTATGATGATTTAGACCATTTAAAAATTAAAATAGAACAAGAAAAAGAAAACATTCAATGTATAGTTTCTAATAATTTTACATCAGGTGAAATTTCTTTTGGACAAACACAGCATCCACAGTTATGGGATTACGCAGATGGTATTAATACCTTAGAGTTTTTAGCTAAAATTTAAGTAAAGTTCATCAAAAAATGTACAAATAAAAAGTACTTTTGTTACTCAATAAATAATACCATGAAAAAACATAATTTTAGTGCAGGTCCTTGTATTTTACCTCAAGAGGTATTGCAAAAAGCATCAGAAGCCATTGTCAATTTTAACAATGATAATCTTTCTTTGATAGAAATTTCTCACAGAAGTAAACCTTTTGTAAATATTATGGAAAAAGCGAGGAGTTTATCCTTAGAATTGTTAGGTCTAGAAAATAAAGGATATAAAACTTTGTTTTTACAAGGAGGTGCAAGCACACAGTTTTTAATGACTGCCTATAATTTACTCAATAAAAAAGCTGCGTATTTAAATACAGGTACTTGGAGTAGTAAGGCTATTAAAGAAGCAAAAATATTTGGAGAATTGGTAGAAGTAGCCTCATCAAAAGACAAAAATTTTAACTATATTCCTAAAGGATTTTCTATTCCTACAGATGCAGATTATTTTCATACCACCAGTAACAATACTATTTTTGGAACGCAGATAAAAGAATTTCCTATTTTTGATGGTGTAAATGTATGCGATATGAGTTCAGATATTTTTTCACGTCAATTAGACTTTTCTAAATTCGATTTAATTTATGCAGGAGCTCAAAAAAACATGGGTCCAGCAGGAGTAACTTTAGTAGTAATTAAAGAAGATATTTTAGAAAAAGTAACACGAGCTATTCCATCAATGTTAGATTATAAAACTCATATCGGTAAAGACAGTATGTTTAACACTCCACCTGTTTTTGCAGTCTACACTTCTATGCTAACCTTAGAATGGTTAAAAGACTTAGGAGGCATACAATTTATTGAAAGAGTAAATAACAAAAAGGCAACTTTATTGTACAATGAAATTGATAGGAATCCACTTTTTAAAGGATTTGCAGCTGTAGAAGACCGTAGCAATATGAATGCTACTTTTAATTTGGTTGATAAGAGCCACAAAGAAAAATTTGATACTCTTTGGATAGCAGCTGGTATTAACGGATTAAACGGACACAGAAGTGTAGGCGGTTACAGAGCAAGTATGTACAACGCATTACCTTTATATAGTGTACAAGTTTTGGTAGATGTGATGCAAGAATTAGAAAGACAATCATAAAATTCATCTTCCGTCTTCAAAAGAAACTGATGGAATTCATAAAATTATTATAAATATAAAAAGTCCTTTCCTTTAGAAAGGGTTGAGATAGGAAAAAAATGAAAATATTAGCAAACGACGGAATTTCACAAAGTGGAATTGACGCATTAGAAAAAGCAGGTTTTAAAGTACTTACAACAAAAGTAGCTCAAAATCAATTAGAAAATTATATTAATGAACATCGTGTTGATGCCATTTTGGTACGTAGTGCTACCCAAGTACGTCAAGAATTAATAGATGCTTGCCCCAGTATAAAACTCATTGGTCGTGGGGGGGTTGGTATGGATAATATTGATGTACAATATGCCAAAGACCAAGGTTTACACGTTATAA
>CAZZPG010000068.1:0-10012 GCA_964655975.1 uncultured Flavobacteriaceae bacterium | reverse complement strand
GGGTAAAAGACTTTAATTATTCTTATAACGATCCAATGCATCAAAATTATTTTCATCATGAAGCATATGGAGAATACCCTGTAGTTGGAGTAACTTGGTATCAAGCAAAAGCATTTTGTAATTGGAGAACTAAAAAGAAAAACGACTATTTAAGAAGTAAGAGAAACGGGTATAGAGTACCAAATTTTAGATTACCTACAGAAGCAGAATGGGAGTATGCTGCGAGAGGAGGTTTACAATATGCAAAATACCCTTGGGGAGGACCATATACAACCAGTGATAGAGGCTGTTTTTTAGCTAATTTTAAGCCAGTAAGAGGAGATTATGCAGTAGATGGAGCTTTGTATACATTAGAAGCAAAATCCTTTAATCCAAATGATTATGGTTTATATAATATGGCAGGAAACGTATCAGAATGGACAAACTCAGCCTATAATTTATACTCATACTATAGAGCTTCTACAATGAACCCTAACGTAAAAGATATAAACAACAAAAGAAAAATAATACGTGGTGGCTCTTGGAAAGATGTAGCTTATTTCTTAGAAGTAAGTACTAGAGATTATGAATATGCAGATACAGCAAGAAGTTACATAGGATTTAGAACAGTACAAGATAATCTTGGAAAAAACTAACTAAAATAGTTTAATCAAATATAATAATTAACCCCTTTTTTAAATTTTAAAAATTATGGCACAATCAAAAGTTTCAAAAAAAATGATGAATATGATATACGGTTTAGGAGCCGCAGTAGTAATCATAGGAGCATTATTTAAAATTCAACACATGTCTATAGGTCCAATTACTGGAGGGCTTATGCTAACTATTGGTCTTTTAGTAGAGGCAGGAGTATTTGCTATTTCTGCGTTTGAACCTATTGATGAAGAATTAGACTGGACAAAAGTGTACCCAGAATTAGGAATGGATGGAGGAGAAGCAAAAATTGGCACAGAAGGAATGCTTTCCCAAAAATTAGACAATTTATTACAAGAAGCCAATATTGATTCTAGATTAATGGAAAATTTAGGAAATAGTATTAAAGATTTCTCAGGTGCTGCAAAAGGATTATCTTCTGCATCAGAATCTATATCCGTTACCAATAAATACAATGAACAAGTATCTTTAGCAACTATCCAAATGGAATCATTAAACGGAATGTATCAAGCACAAGTAAAAAATGCAAGTAAACAAGCAGAGATAAATGGTGCTATTGTAGAAAATACAGAAAGATTAAAAGAACAAATGGAATCTTTAGCAACTAATTTAGCTTCATTAAACGGAGTATATGGAGGAATGCTTACAGCAATGTCAAAAAACTAATTAGATATGGCAGGAAAGCAATCACCAAGGCAGAAAATGATTAACCTAATGTATTTGGTATTCATTGCAATGTTAGCAATGAATATGACAAAAGAAGTCTTGTCTGCATTTGGTTATATGAAAGATGGTTTGATAGAAAATAATATTTCTACAACTAAAAAAAATAAAGCAGCATACACAAATTTAGCAACCAAAGCCTCAGAACAAACAGCAAAATTTGGCTCTTTAAATCAACAAGCATTAAAAATAAAAAAATATTCAGGAGATTTTTATTCATATTTGGATAATTTAAAAATAAAAATGCAAGAAGGTATTGAAGATAAAAACGCTTATCAATCTATGGATAAGACAGAATTTTTAGATCATTATTTTTTTAAAGGAGATAAATATACATCAGAGGGGCAAGAATTTTTAGATAAAATGAATGCTCATAGAGATAACCTAATTTCTGTGATTGGAAACGGAAAAGAGGAAATAAAATCAGTAATAAAAAAACGTTTTAACACAAATAATATTACAGATAGAGAAGGAATAGAAAGACCTTGGTTAAAATATCGTTACGAAGGGTTTCCTTTAATTGCATCTTTGGCAAATATTACAAAAATTCAATCTGATATTAAAAATACCGAAAGCGATATTGTAACAGGTTTGTTGGGAGGTAAATTAGAAGAATCATTATCTTTAAGCAATTATAAAGGTATTGTTGCGTTAGATAAGAACGCGTACTTTGCTGGAGAAAAAGTAACAGGTAAAATAGTTTTAGGACGTTATGATGCAACTATGGTACCAGACAAAGTAATCTTAAATGGAAAAGATTATAAAAACATTGAGTCTGGACAAGTAATTATAGATATGCCAGCAGGTAATGTTGGAAATCATGACATAAAAGGTAAAATTACTTTTACCCAAAATGGGAAACCTGTTGATGTAGAGTTTTTAAGTTCCTATTCTGTAATATCACAACCAGATGAAGCTGTAATTTCTGCTGATAAAATGAATGTGGTGTACAGAGGATTAAGCAACCCAATATCTGTTTCTTTACTAGGAGTAGGAGATAAAGACATTAAAGTATCAGCACCAGGTAGTTTTAAAAAGGTAGGAAAAGGAAAATATAGTTTAAGACCTGGAAAAGGAAAATCAGTTACCATCCATGTAACAGGAAAATTAAGTAGTGGTAAAACAGTTACTTCAAAAAAACTTTTTAGAATTAAAGATATTCCTGCAGCAATGGCAACCATTAGAGGTCAATTTGGAGAAATTCGTTTACCAAAATCAAGTATTGGAAATGTTTCTATAGGAGCAGGATTACCAGATTTTGCATTTGATTTAAAATTAAAAGTAAATAGCTTTAAAGTAAAAGTTCCAAATCAAATAACTGTAACAGTTAATGGTTCTCAATTAAATTCTCAAGCTAAAAGAGTAATATCTAAAGCTAGAAGAGGTGATATTATAGTAATTTTTGGTATTAAAGCTTCCGTTATAGGAAACTCATATCGTCTTAAAAAAGTATTACCAATAAATATAGAAGTATCAAATTAGTAGAAAAAACTTAAATAGTTATGAATAAGAAGTTGTACATATTCGTTATAGCACTATTAACAGGAGGTTATATAAGTGCACAGACAAATTTATTAAATGCAAAAACAGTAAGTGAGATTGGTGTTAAAACCAAAGAACAACTTGCAGCTAATCAAGATGAGCCACTTTCTTATGGGTATATAGGTGATAGAGATATTGTATGGTCTAAAGTTGTATGGGAGTATATAGATTTGAACCAAAAAATTAATTTACCTTTTTATTTTCCTATAGACACTACTAATGTTTCTTTAGATAGAAGATCTTTATTTGATATCTTATTAAAAGGAATTAGAAGAGGTACAATTAAAAATGTATATGCAGACTCTTTTTTTACTGAAAAAATGACAGTAAAAGATTTAGAAATAAGGCTTATTGATAATAGAGAAGAAGATGGGTATACAAATAAGTATAATATTAATTCTGAATTAATCGAAGGATATATGATTAAAGGAGTATGGTATTTTGATAAACGACAAGGAGAAATGAAATACAGGTTGTTAGCCATTGCACCAATGGGACCAGATGTTCAAACAATTGGAGTTAAAGGAATTGATGATGATGAAATGTATGAGCTTTTTTGGGTATTTTATCCTTCTATAAGAAAATTATTACATCGCTCTAGGGTATTCAATCCTAAAAATGTTTCTCATCCAATTTCTTACGATCATTTACTAAATGCAAGGAGATTTAGTTCAACCATATTTAGAGAAGAAAATATTTATGGAAACCGTTCTATTAAAGACTATATTAGAGGAAATTCTTTATTTCAACTTTTAGAAGCTGATAAAATTAAAGAAAGTATCCGTAACAAAGAAATGGATATGTGGAATTATTAATTTATAACAAACAAAAGAAGCGTTCCTAATTTGGAACGCTTTTTTTATGCAAATTTTTTTTTTGATGAAAGTAGATTATATAATTGTTGGTTTAGGATTAGCAGGATTAGCTTTTATTGAAGAGTTAATAGAAGCTAATAAAACATTTATAGTTTTTGAAGATAACTCTCAAACCTCTTCATTAGTAGCTGGGGGGATGTATAACCCTGTAGTTTTAAAAAGATTTACACCTGTTTGGGATGGAGAGAGGCAACTAAAAATAGCACTTCCTTTTTATAGGAGGTTAGAAAAAAAATTGAAACAAAAATTTATTAAAGAGTTTTCAATTAATAAAGTATTTAAATCTATAGAAGACCAAAATAATTGGTTTGTAGCAATAGACAAACCTAGTTTATCTAAATATATGAACCCTAAAATTTTAACAAAAAAAAAAGTAGGGATTATTGCTGATTTTGGTCTAGGAGAATTGAAAGGAACAGGAAGGATTTATACAAAAAAATTAATTTTAACCTATAAAAATTATCTACAAAAAAAAAGAGCTATCTTGTTTGAAACATTTAACTATTCTCAAATAAAATTACAAAAGGATAGTATAAAATATCAACAAATTCTAGCCAATAAAATTGTTTTTACAGAAGGTTTTGGAATCAAACAAAATCCGTTTTTTAATCACCTTCCATTAAATGAAGCCAAAGGAGAACTCATCACCATATATGCACCCAATTTAAATATTAATTTCTTATTAAAATCAACAGTTTTTGTATTACCTATTGGAAATCATCATTATAAAGTAGGAGCAACTTTTAATTGGAAAGATAAAACATCTAACCCCTCTGAAGAAGGAAAACAAGAATTGATAGAAAAATTAGCTAAAGTAATTACCGTTCCTTACACTATAATTAACCAAACTGCAGGAATAAGACCTACTGTAAAAGATAGAAGACCTATGGTTGGGGTACATCAAAAACACAAACAATTGGTAGTTTTAAATGGTTTAGGAACACGTGGTGTAATGATTGCACCAACTGTGGCAAAAAACTTATTTAATCATTTAGAGAAAGGAGAAAAACTAGATAAAGAAATTAATATTAATAGGTTTTTTAACGGATGAAAACTTAGTATAAAAATATAAATTATTTAGCAGAAAGTATGTTTTAATAATTACTTATTATTCTTAATTTTTGATTTATCTTTCAGAAAAAGAAAGAAATAATTTATAACCTTACACAGTTTTTGGATAGCACAAAAGTACTTTTAAATAAGACTATTATCTCTTAAATTTTATTGGTAGATGCACTACTTTTTTAGTTTTAAAAAAATCTTCTTTAAAAAAATCGAATAGATTGTAGATTGTTGCATTTGGAAATTTTTGTAACTCTTCAGTTAAATCACCTCCTTTTAAATAAAGTATCCCATTTTTTAAACCAAAATCATGTAAATGGTTGTGTGTTTTATGTACCTTATTCTTATTCCATCTAACAAAAGTTTCCATTTGAGCTACAGCCCTACTCACAATAAAATCATAAGTGTCTTTTATTTCTTCTACCCTACCATGTGTGGTTTTTACATTTCCTAACCCTAATCCAACTACTACCTCATTTACCACTTTTATTTTTTTACCAATACTATCTACCAAATGAAATTGTGTTTCTGGAAACAAAATTGCCAATGGTATTCCAGGAAAACCACCACCTGTACCCACATCTATAATTTTTGTACCTGATTTAAATGGAACTACTTTAGCAATTCCTAAAGAGTGTAGTACATGACGTAAGTACAAATCATCAATATCTTTACGAGAAACAACATTTATTTTTAAATTCCAATCCTCATACAATTCTTGTAATTTTAAAAATTGTTTTTTTTGTATTAAGGTTAAGTGGGGGAAATATTTTAAGAGTATATTCATCAGTAAAAAAATATATCACAAAAATATACGTTTTAAAACATCTTTCTCACAAAAAAAACTATTTTTGTTTGTACTAAAAAACTATTATATGACAACTGTTAATTTTTCTCGTATTGATAAAGTAAAATTCTTTAGAACACTAAATAAAAGAGTAAATAATTATTTTAAAGAAAATAATATAAAACGTACTGGAAATTGGATACTTTACTCTAAAGCCATTATAATGTTTGTATTATTTTTGGTGCCTTTATTTTTAATTTTTACTCTAAAAATGCCACATTGGGCAATGTTACTTTTAACCATTGTTATGGGTATTGGAATGGCAGGAGTGGGTATGAATGTAATGCATGACAGTAATCATGATTCTTTTTCTAGTAAAAAATGGGTAAATAAATTTTTTGGAAGCAGTATTTATATCTTAGCAGGAAATGTATATAATTGGAAAGTACAGCACAATGTATTACACCATACATATACCAATATTAAAGGAATGGATGAAGATATTGATGCAGGAAGAATTATACGTTTCTCTAAACACTCCAAATTGTTAGCTATTCATAAATTTCAAAAATATTATTCTATTTTTTTATATGGATTATTAACCATAAACTGGGCAATTACTACAGATATTAAGCAAATGCGTAGTTATTTAAAACGAAAATTATCATATGGTAAATTTCCAAATCCAGCTACAGAATGGACAAAATTGGTAATCTCTAAAATAGTTTATTACTCCCTTTGGATTCTTTTCCCTCTACTATTTTTAGACATTGCTTGGTGGAAAGTTCTTTTAGGATTTTTTATGATGCACTATACTGCTGGTATGATTTTAAGTGTAGTTTTTCAACTAGCACACGTTGTACCAAATACAGAAATGCCTTTGCCCGATGAAAAAGGAAACTTAGAACATACTTGGGCAATTCATCAATTATATACTACTTCAAATTTTGCTCCGAGCAATTGGCTTATCAATTTTTATACTGGTGGACTAAACCATCAGGTTGAGCATCATATATTTCCACATATTTCTCATGTTCACTACAACAAATTGGCAAAAATTGTAAAAACAACTGCCAAAGAATTTAACCTTCCTTATAATGAATATAAAACCATGAGAAAAGCATTTGTAGAACATTTTAACCTTTTAGGAGATTTAGGAAAAAAACCACAATTAGTATAAATATAACAAGAAATGAAACATCTATTATCAGAGAGAATTAAAAATTTGCCAATTTCTCAAACACTTGCCATGGCAGCTAAATCTAGAGAGTTGAAAAAGGCAGGAAAAGATATTATTAGTTTAAGTTTAGGAGAACCTGATTTTAATACTCCAGATTTTGTAAAAGACGCAGCTATAAAGGCTATTAATCAAAATTACAATTCTTATACCCCTGTTGATGGTTATGTAGAACTTAAAGAAGCTATTTGTACCAAATTTAAACGAGATAATAATTTAGAGTACCAACCAAATCAAATAGTAGTATCTACTGGTGCAAAACAATCTATTGCCAATGTAGCTCAAGTACTATTAAATCCTGGTGATGAAGTTTTATTACCTGCACCATACTGGGTAAGTTACTCTGCCATTGCTATTTTATGTGAAGCTAAATTTGTAGAAATACCATCATCAATAGACAGTAATTTTAAGATTACACCCACACAATTAAAAGCAGCAATTACGCCAAAGACAAAGATGATTTTCTTCAACTCACCCAATAACCCCAGTGGTAGTATTTATTCTGAAGAAGAATACAGAGCCTTGGCAAAAGTTTTAGAAAAATATCCTAAAATTTATATTCTATCTGATGAAATTTACGAGCATATCAATTACGGTACTAAACCTTTTAGTTTTGCCGCTATTAAAAACATGTACGATAGAACAATTACAGTAAATGGTTTAGCAAAAGCATTTGCTATGACAGGATGGAGAATTGGCTATATTGGTGCTCCAGAATGGATTGCCAAAGCTTGTACAAAAATGCAAGGACAAATTACCTCTGGAGCTAATTGCATTGCACAAAGAGCTGCTATTACAGCAGTATTAACATCACCAAAAAAAATACAATATATGGTTGATGAATTTTTATCTAGAAGAAATATTGTGCTAAATTTGTTAGGAAAAATTAATGGGTTTAAATTAAATATACCCGAAGGAGCTTTTTATGTATTTCCAGACATTTCTTCATTTTTTGGAAAAACTATTAAAGGAAGAGAAATACAAAATGCTAATGATTTTTCTATGTTATTATTAGAAGAAGCAAATGTTGCAACTGTTACTGGAGATGCTTTTGGATCTCCTAACTGCATTAGATTATCTTATGCCACTTCTGAATTACAATTGCGAGAAGCAATTAAAAGAATACAAAAAATAGTGTGTTAATCTTATACTTCTTTACAGAAAGTAATTTTAATAAAATAGTTACATTTTATAGGGGTATTAGTCGATAATTTTTTAGTAATAAAAAAAATCTTTTTAGTTTGGTAAGAAACCTAAACTTTAAATGTAATTACAGGTAATGTAGAGTGGTTGGCAATGTCTTCTGAAACACTCCCCTTAAAAAAATGAGATAGCCCCCTTCTGCCATAGGTAATAATTGCAATTAAATCTGCCCCAATAGCATTAGAAAAATTTAGAACACCTTTTTCTATTGAATAATCACAAACATAATTTACTTTATTAATTTCCTCTAAACTTCCGTTAGTTTTCTTTATAAAAATAGCCGCCTTATTTTCCATTTCCCGTGTACTGATAAATTTTTCTGTAGGTAAATTTACATACAGTAAGTTAATTTTTACACTTAATAATTTTAGGATTTCTATAGCCTTTTTATAAGAATCAATAGACTCATCAGAAAAATCACAAGCAAAAACAACCTCATCAAAATTAATATCTTTAAGCTCATTTTTAATAACTAATACAGGTATGTTTGAGTGTCTTATTACTTTTTCTGTATTTGAGCCAATAAAATACTCTTTTACACCACCAACACCATGAGACCCCATAATAACCAAATCTACTTGTTGCTCTTTAGCAATTTCATTTATTTCACTAAATACTTTATAATGTTTTATAATAGGGGTAATCTTTATTCCTTTTAAATAGTTTTTATTTAAAAATTGACTAAACTTTTTTTCAGCTAATTTTAAAAATAATATAGCTTGCTCTTGATGAAAAGTTTCACTTTCAGAAATAGTACCTTCATGAAGCTCTAGCATGTGAAGCACAAAAATTTCTGCATTGTTTTTCTTTGCTAATTTAACAGCTACTTTTAGAGCATATTCTGAGTGGTCAGAAAAATCTATAGGAACAATAATTTTTTTCATTAAAACTAATTTTATAAAATGGAATGACAACAAATTTACATTTTTAACAACTAAAAACAAATAATATAAGTCAGTTTTTATTTTGTTGATTTTTAGCCACAGAAGATGGTTATTTATAGAATTTTTAAGAAAAAAAGCTTTTTTTTTTGTAAATTGCTAGAATACTATTTAAAAAACAACAACAAGTTGAAAAGACTTACTATAAAAGACATTGCCGCTCATTTTGGAGTATCTATATCTACCGTTTCTAAAGCATTGAATGATAGTTATGAAATTAGTATAGAAACTAAAGATAAGATTCAAAAATACGCAAAAAAAAACAACTACAAGCCTAATATTAATGCCTTAAGTTTAAAAAACAGAAAAACAAAAACCATTGGAATTATTATTCCAAATATGTTAAACTACTATTTTGCACAGGTTTTTAAAGGGATAGAAAAAACTACTACAAAAAACGGATATAAAATTATTACCTGTATCTCTAATCAATCATATGAAAAAGAAGTAGAAACCATAGAAATGCTTTCTAACGGTAGTATTGATGGCTTTATAATATCTATAGCTAAAGAAACTGAACTTAAAAACGATTTTAATCACCTAAAAAACACTATAGACCAAGGAATTCCGATGGTAATGTTTGATAGAGTTGCACAACATATAGAATGCGATAAAGTAATAACCAATAACATAGAAAGTGCTTTTGATACGGTACAATTCTTACATAAAACAGGGCATAAAAATATTGCTTTTGTTTCTACAATGAGTAATTTAACCATTGGAAGACAACGTTTTGAAGGCTACAGAAAAGGATTAGAGCATCTTAAAATTCCACTAAACAAGAATTTAATAATAAATATTCATGAAAAAGATTATAAGAAACATGAAAATATTTTAACGCCTATTTTTAACAAACATAAAATAGATAGCGTTATCACAACAGGAGAATCTACTGCAATTTCTGCAATGAAAGTCGCCATTAGAAAAGGATATAAAATACCAGAAGATTTTGCTGTAGTAACTTTTTCTAACGGAATTTTAGCAAGAC
>CAZZPG010000067.1:0-10062 GCA_964655975.1 uncultured Flavobacteriaceae bacterium | reverse complement strand
AAGAAAAGAAGGTAAAATAGCAGCAATAATTACTTTTATAGAAGAAGCATTACCTTTTTTAGATATAATACCTACCTTTACTTTAATGTGGGTTTATGTCTATATTTTTAAAAGTAAAAAAATAAAAAAAACAATTGAAATTTAATTTTTGATAAGAAAACCTAATCCTAAACGTTTTAGCATTTTTTTCTCCATATTCCAAAAGAATTTAAATTGCCCAAATAACCAACCCGTAATAGGTAATGTAATTTGATAGATTATAAAGATTAGGGGGATACGTATAAACCAAAATAACCAGCTATGTGTTTTTGAGCTTATACCAATAAATTCTGTAAGAGGTTTAGCAATAATAGTAGCAAAAGAGCCATTTACAGAGAAAGCTAATAATATGGCAATTATAGACCAATTGCTGTCTAACCCCCAACGATTTTTGAGTTTTTTCATAATGCAAATTTAAGAAAGAAAATGAAGAAATATTATATAAATTTATGAAAAGAAAAGTAGGATGTTTTTGTAAGAAATTTATTATTTACCGACCTTTGTAGTATGAAAAAAATTAAAAAAAATATAAGCAACATTGTATTCATTATTATTATAGGGTTAATGTTTTACTCGCCAACAAGAGCCTATTTTATTCGTTTTATATCTTTTTCTCCTTCAGAAATTAATGTAAAAGAACAGCAGCAACTTTCTTCCTATAATTGGCATTTAAAAGGACTAAATTCTGATAATATAGATTTCAACACTCTAAAAGACAAGGTAGTATTTGTGAATTTTTGGGCAACTTGGTGCCCTCCTTGTATTGCAGAAATGCCAGAAATTCAGAAACTGTATAATGATTATAAAAATAAGGTAGTTTTTTTGTTTGTAACCAATGATAATTGGAAAAAAGTAAATAAATTTTACACAGAAAATAATTATAACCTACCTACTTATACACCTTTAACACAAACACCTTCTAATTAGGCAAGTAATTCAATACCTACAACATACATTATTAGCAAAAAAGGAAAAATTGTAGTTAAAAAAACAGGAGCAGCAAGTTGGAATAGTAGTAAAACTAGAAAAATGTTAGACAAGTTATTAGGTAGGTAAAAATAATTATTTGTTGCTATTTTTTCTGTTTGAAGAAGTTTTAAGAGTATTCAATACATTTAATAAAATAGTACAACCTTCTTTAATTTCATCATCAGAAATGGTAAGAGGAGGGGTAATTCTTATTGCTTTTTTTTCAAAAAGTAGCCAAAAAAGTAACAAACCTTTTTCTAAAGATTTTAAAATAATTTTAGATGCCAATTCTGGGGTGTTTACAATAACTGCAAGCATTAGTCCTTTTCCTCTAATTTCTTTGATATAAGAATGTTGCAATAAATTTTTAATTAACTCTCCTTTTCGTAAACTTTCAGAAATAAGGTTACTATTTGTTATTTCTTGTATGGTTGCTAATGCAGCAGCGGCAATTACGGGATGTCCACCAAAAGTAGTAATATGACCTAATTTAGGATTTTTTTGCAAGCAATTCATTATTTCCTTAGAAGCAATAAAAGCACCAATAGGCATTCCGCCACCCAATCCCTTTCCAGTAATAAGAATATCTGGTATTACATTGTAGTTTTCAAAGCCCCAAAAAGTACCTGTACGCCCAATACCTGTTTGAATTTCGTCTAAAATTAATAAAGCCCCCACTTCTTTACATCGCTGTTTTACTTTTGCTAAGTAATTGTATGTAGGCTCTATAAAACCTGCACCACCTTGTATAGTTTCTATAATTATGGCAGCAGTTTTTTTTGTAATTTTTTCTAAATCAATATCATTATTAAACTTAACAAATTTTATATTAGGAATTAGTGGTCTAAATGCTCTATTTTGTTCTTCTGCTCCACAAACACTCATAGCACCTTGAGTGTTACCATGATATCCGTTTTTTGTAGCAATAATTTGAGTTCTTCTAGTAAAACGTTTGGCTAATTTTAGAGCACCTTCTGTTGCTTCTGTACCAGAATTGGTTAAATAAATAGACGATAAACTTATAGGTAAAGTACCTGCCAATATTTTACATAAGCGTACTTGTGGTTCTTGCACAAACTCGCCATATACCATTACATGTGTATATTTATCTACCTGATTTTTAATGGCTTTGGTTATTTTTGGATGATTGTGCCCTAAGCTATTGGCAGAAACACCAGCAATAAAATCTAAGTATTTTTTATTAGATGAATCAAAAATATAGCTTCCTTTTGCATAAGAAATTTCTATAGCAAGTGGGTGGGGAGTTGTCTGTGCTTGGTGCATAAAAAAAGTTGACTTCATTATTTTTTTGCATTTTTAGCGTTTATTTAACCTAAATATGTTTCTTTAGGTTTTTATTATTTTTTGTTTTAGCTATTTTTTTGATAAAAAATATAGCTTCCATTGTTTTTGGTTGTTCGCTTCTGCGCCAAATAAAACCTTTTAATTTTTGCTCTTTTTTAGGAAGTTGCGAGGGTGGATAGGTCAATCCTTCAGTTTCTTTATAACATTTTATACTTTCAATTTCGTTATCAACCAAATCAAACTCAATATTGCTACATTTTTGTTTGGTAATAGTTTCTAGCTTATTATTTTCTTCGTTTCGGTTAAAGTTAATTACTTCTGCATTTCCTTTTACATTGAGTAATTTTAGTTCATTTTCAATAAATTTTCCGTAGATATTTCTTCCTTTTATTTGATTAAAATCATCTTTTGATAATGAGTCTTTTTGAATGATTAATCCGTTATTTAATATTTTTAACGAATCTAACTTTTCTGTCTTTAGGTTTGATAATAGATGAATACTATCACCCGTCATTTGGCTTTTTCCAGACCATATAACAGGGTTTCTAAACATCCTTGTGAGCCCTGTTGCTTGGTTGGTGTGAATAGAATCACACTTACCTTGTAAATTAGATTTAAAGATTTTTACATTTCTAAAAATTCGTACAATTCTCTGTTTTTGTTTTCCAGTTACTAAAATGGTATCTCCATGAACGTACATAGAATCTTTTTCCATAACGGTAATAGCCACTGCTCTTTTTACAATAAATAAAGAGTCTTTTAGTTCAAACATTTCTGCATAATTACCTTTGGCTACAAAGTTTTTAATGGTATCTTTTACAATAACATTATTTGTTGCTGATGCAAAACCATGTTTTTTATCATAATACAAACTATCACCTTGTATGGTTCTGTCTTTTAAAAATAATTTAGCATTTTTTACAAAATGAGAAATATCTGTTTTTGTATTAAAAAAACCACGTTCACAATAAATTTTATTTTTATTTTTAGCATTGGTAATGGTAGAAGCTCCATACAAATAAGTGAGTCCAGAATTGGTGTAATAATCTAAATGATTAGATGTTAAAAAATGCTCTGGATTTATTACGGTTACTTTAGATGTTGCTGTAAATTTTTTATTTTTCATATAATAATGCCCCCTTTTGCTTTTTAAGGTATTGGTAGCATCTTTTATAGTAGCATGGTTTTGATAATAGAGTTTTTGCTGTATCCTATCAAAGTGTAATGTATCTGTGGTTAACGTCATTTCGGGGTCTTTTAGAACTACATTTCCCCAAGAAAGAGCTTGTTTAGAATTACCATCATAATCTACATAATCACTTGTTTGGCTGATGGTATCTCCTTGTTGTAAGGTAACTTTTCCTAAAGCTCTAAAAAAATTTTTATCCTTATAATATAATGCTTCTTGACAATTTAAAGTAGCCCCCTCATGAGCCATTTTTACATTACCTACTAAAATAGTAGCCCCAGGATATTTTTCTTCATTAACAAAATTTATCTCAGAAAAGATAATTTTTATTTTTTTACTTTGTGCATTTATAAGCAAATTGGTAACTAAAAAAAAGAATAGAATTAGTTTTTTCAAACAGGTTTTGTTTTTAGCAAAAATAAGAAAAATAGTAATTACATTTTGTTATTTAAAAGTGAAAGTTTTTTTTAAAAAATTAATAAGAAAAGATGGGGCAGGGAAAATGATTAAATTACCTTTGTGGAAAATAGAAAAAACATGAAATCTGCTTTTGATTTATCTTTAAAAGAAATGAAGTCTTACGGTTATAAAATTGTAGATTTAATTGCTAATCATTATGAAACTTTAGAAGAAAAAAAACCAGTATCTATGGCTTCAAGGGAAAAAATGGATGCTGTTTTTTTACAAGAAGCTCCAGAAAATCCTACGCCTGCAAATGAGGTGTTAGACTTTGTATTAAAAAATGTAATTCCAAATAGTAATGTTATTACACATCCAAAATCATATTCATTTGTACCAGGACCTAGTAATTATATTAGTACAATGGCAGATACTTTGGCAACAGGGTTTAATATTTTTTCTGGAGGATGGGCAGCCTCACCTGCTGCTGCAGAATTAGAAATAGTAACGATGAATTGGTTGCTAAAAATGTTTAGTTTTCCTGTAAAAAAAGGAGGAGGATTGTTTACAAGTGGTGGCTCTATGGCAAATTTAACTGCTTTGGTTACTGCTAGAAGAATTAAATGTGGCAATGATTTTTCTAAAGCTATTATCTATATGTCAGACCAAGCCCATTCATCAAACATTAAAGCGATAAATGTTTTAGGTTTTAAAAAAGACCAGATAAAAATTCTGCCTACAGATTTAGATTTTAAAATTAGCTTAAATAAACTAAAAAATGAAATTGCAAAAGATAGATTAGAAGGATTACAGCCTTTTTGTTTTATAGCATCTGCAGGCACAACCAATACAGGTACTGTAGATCCATTGTGCGACATTGCAGATATTTGTGAGGAAGAAAATTTATGGTTTCATATAGATGGAGCTTATGGAGGTGCTGCTATTTTATCTAAAAAAGGAGCAAAAATATTGAAAGGAATAGAAAGAGCAGATTCTTTAACAGTAGACCCTCATAAATGGTTTTATCAACCTTATGAAATAGGATGTTTGTTGGTAAAAAACTCAGAATGGTTGAGCGATACTTTTAGTGAAAAACCAGAATATTTACGTGATATTGAAGGAAACGAATCTGAAATTAATTTTTATGATTATGGTATTCAATTAACTAGACGTTTTAGAGCTTTAAAATTCTATATGTCTATAAAAACTTACGGATTAAATACTTTTAAAGAAGCTGTTGCCTACAATATTAAATTGGCAGAGCGTACAGAAAAAATGCTAAGAAAAAGTAGAAAATGGGAAATTATTTCTCCAGCTACTTTAGCCGTAATTAACTTTAGATACAATCCTATTGGGTTAAATTTATCTGAAAAAGAATTAGATGCCTTAAATCAAGAAATATCTAAACGTATTGTAGCGTCTAAAGAAGCGTTGTTGGTAACTACTATTTTAAATAATCAAGTAGTATTAAGAATGTGTTTAATAAACCCAAAAACTACTCTTGATGATATAAAAGAAACTTTAACTCTTTGTGATATTTTTGGAAAAGAAATTTTAAAAGAAAGGGAGTCTAAAGGTTAGTTTTTTATATGAATATTTTTTATTAGGATATATAAAATGCCCAAAGGCATACACGCACTGGCTATAATTAGATATATAAAATAATTGTTTGGAAAAAACCATCGTAACCAAGTAGAAAACCCTTTGTAAAATATAAGTATTTCTGATATTGCAAACCCCAATAAAAATAAATTAACACCTATTTTAGGCAGTTTTATAAAATTAAATTCATTAAGAAAAGAAAATAATGAAATACTTACAACTCCTAAAAAAGTAAGGTGAATATAGCCAATTACAAAATCTAATTGTTGGGTTGCCAAATTAACAAAGTACGGAAATGCAGAAATAACTTGTAACACAATTTTTAGGATAAAAAGAAAAGCACTTATTTTTAAGAGTACAAGTGTAAATCTATTCCTAATTTTATCGATAATTATTTTTTTTAGAGGAAGCAATAATTTAATAAAAAAGAAAACTGCCATTATTTGAAGCAAACTTCCAATTCCTCCAAAAAGATAGAAAGAAAAATGAGGTTTTGTAAATAAAACAGATAAGAAAAAGGTAAGAAAAACACTGTATTGCATCCATTTTAAAAATTGGTTACTTTTTTTTATGCTAAAGTTAATCTTCTTTTTTTCCAATACATAAAAGAAGAATCCAAGTAAAGCAAAAATAAACCATCCATTATATTGAAAATGTAAGTAAAAATAGATAGCTATTTTATACCCCATAGTTGTTTTTCCTGAAGTTGCCATAACCACTCCTAACACCCAAGGACCAATACTTGAAAGCAACATTAAGAGTAATGAAAATCGAATAAATTTATATGAAATAGTTTCTTTTAAATTATATTTTACATTTTTAAAAAAATAATAGATAAACCAATAGGAAGCTATTAAAAATAAGGTAGTAAAAATGATAGAAAATAGGGCGTATCCTTGAAAAGGAAAAGTAGCCATCATTCCTAAAATAGTAAATTGAGTAACCCAAAATATTTTATAAAAGAGATCATTATTTTTCTTATCAATGAATAAATAATTTATACAGCTTATTAGTGCTGTGTAAACCCAACCTAATAGTGCAATATGTGAGTGGGTGTGTACAATAAATTTGTAGGTGGAAGAAAAATTAACAATAGGAAACAATCGTAAAAATAACCCTAAACAAGCAGTGAAAAAAAAGTAGAGTAGAGCAATAATAATTTGCTTTCTAATATCTATAGTCATTTAAGAATTGATGATTTTGTATAATTTAGAATTAGGGTTTTTCATGATTTCTTTAGAAAAATCACTAATATTTTTTGCTCTTAAAGTATGTAACAATTCTGTTTTAAAAGGAGCATAAATATGGTGTACAGCACAAGGATTTATATCATTACAATCTGGATGACCTAAGAAACACTCATCAAATTTTTCTATACCATCTATACAATTTACAACATCTAAAATAGAATTTTGTTTGTCTTTATCTGATAAAAAAAAACCACCATTAGGTCCTTTTATAGATGAAATAATATCGTTTCTTACTAATTCTTGTAGTGTTTTTGCTAAAAAAGGAGCAGGTATATTTAAGGCATTCGCAATTTCTTTAAACCCACACCTTTTACAGTTTGTATTAGAGGCTAAATATAACACTGCTCTAATACCATATTTACTTGATTTTGTAAGCATTTTAGTATAAAAATTACTTACAAAATTACTAAAAAAAAACAATGTATTAAAATAAAAGATATTTTTATCTTTTATGATAAATGTCATGTTTTAACATTTAAAGCAATGTTATTTTTACACAAAATTTTATACAAATTAAATTAAAACAATCTAAATAATGAAAACAAGTAGATTATTATGGGTATTTGTAGCATTGTTTGTTTTTACTTCATGTAAAAATGAAGCTAAAAAAGAAACGTCTATACAAAATACTAAATCAACAAAAAAAGAAGTAGTAGGTAAAGGACAATCTGCCGTAAAAGCAGGAAAAGGAGAACAAGCTAATGTGCTACAAGTTGCCATGTCTTTGCCAGATTTTAAAACCTTAGTGGTAGCGGTACAAGCTGCAGGCGTAGAAGATGCTTTGGTAAATGCAGGTCCTTTAACCGTATTTGCACCAGTAAATAGTGCTTTTGATAAACTACCAGCAGGAACTGTAGAAACTTTATTAAAGCCAGAAAATAAAGCTAAGTTAGGTTTTATCTTAACAAACCATGTTGCACCAGCAAACTATCCAATCAAACAATTAAAGAAAGAAGCAAAAAAAGGAAGAAAACTATATATGGCCTCTGGTAAGTATCTAGTTGTTGAGAAAAAAGATGATGGAATTTATGTAGGCGGAACTAAAATATTAAAATCTGTAAAAGTAAGTAACGGATGGATTCACGTTGTAGGTGATGTGCTTGTTCCTTCAGACAAATAAATACAAATAATTATTATTACTATTAATCTAAAAACGAAGTATTATGAAAATTAAATTTTTAACTACATTAGCTATAGCATCATTAATTTTAATGAGTTGTGGTGGTGAAGAAAAGAAAAAGAAAAAGCCTAATTACAAAGCAAAAGCTAAAAAAGAAGTTGTAAAAAAGAACGAAGAAGTAAAAAAAGCAGCTAAAACAAAAGGAACTATTTCTGTTGATATGAGTAACAAAGGAATTGGACCTGTAAAATCTATAAAACTAGGAGCTATTGATAATGGGTTGGTTGTAGAAGGAAAAACATTGTTTAAAAACAAATGTTCTGCATGTCATAAAATGAAAAAACGTTTTATAGGGCCTGGTTTAAAAGGAGTTACCCAGAGACGTTCTCCAGAATGGATTATGAATATGATGATGAATCCTGAAGAAATGATAGAGAAAGATGCAATAGGTAAAGCATTAATTGCAGAATATAATGCCCCCATGGCAAATCAAAATCTAACAGAAAAAGAAGCAAGAGCTATTTTAGAATACTTTAGAACTAAAAACTAATCAAGTTAAAATCAAAATAAATGAAAACAATTTTTAAAACAATTTTTTCTTTAACTGTTGCAGCAGCTTTATTTACTAGCTGTGGTGCACCAACTAAGAAGAAAAGCAATAAAGGAGCAATTTCTGGTAATGCTGCAGAAAAAGTATATGTAGCTCCAGGAGAATTAGATTCTCATTATGCATTTTTATCAGGAGGATTTAGTGGTCAATTGGCTGTTTATGGTTTGCCATCTGGTAGATTATTTAGAGTAATTCCTGTATTCTCTCAAGATCCAGAAAAAGCATATGGTTATAGTGAAGAAACCAAACCAATGTTAATGACCTCTCATGGGTTTATTCCTTGGGGAGATTCGCATCATCCAGACATTTCTCAAACCAAAGGTTCTGTAGATGGGCGTTGGGTATTTATTAATGAAAATAATACACCTCGTATTGCTCGTATTTCTTTGAAAACATTTGAAACCGAAGAAATTATAGAGATTCCTAATTCTGCAGGAAATCACTCTTCTTCATTTGTAACAGAAAACTCAGAATATGTAGTAGCAGGAACTCGTTTTGCTGTGCCATTTCCTCAAAGGGACATGTCAATTAAAGATATGAAAGGAAACTTTAGTGGAGCATTATCATTCTTAAAAATTGATTCAAAAACAGGGCATATGAATATAGATTTTCAAATTAAAATGCCAGGTTTTAACTATGATTTATCTCATCCAGGTAGAGGGAAATCTCATGGATGGTTTTTCTTCTCTACATACAATACAGAAGAGGCAAATACTTTAATGGAGGTAAATGCATCTCAAAATGATAAAGATTTTATTGCAGCGATTAATTGGAAAAAAATTGCTGAATATGTAAAAAATGGAGGTGGTAAAAAAATGCCAGCTAAATATGCTCACAATGTTTGGGATGATGATAAGCATACAGCAACATCTACAATGGAAAAAGAAGTGTTAGTGGTAGATCCTAAAGATGTACCAGGAGCAATTTTCTTCTTACCAACTGCAAAATCACCTCATGGATGTGATGTAGATCCAACAGGAGAATATATTATTGGTAATGGTAAATTAGCAGCGGCTATGACCATCCACTCTTTTACTAAAATGAAAAAAGCAATTGAAGACAAAGCTTTTGATGGTGATGCTTACGGTATTCCAATCATTAAATTTGATGCTGTAAACTACGGTGTATTAGAAAACCCAGGTTTAGGACCATTACATACAGAGTTTGATACTAGAGGAAATGCGTATACTACGTTCTTTATCTCATCAGAAGTTGTAAAATGGAATGTGAAAGACTTAAAAGTAATTGATAGACATAAAGTGTACTATTCTGTAGGTCACTTAATGATTCCTGGAGGAAACTCTAGAACGCCAGATGATAAATATTTAGTTGCCATGAACAAAATTACCAAAGACCGTTATTTACCAACAGGTCCAGAGGTATGTCAATCTGCACAATTATTTGATATTTCTGGAGAAAAAATGGAATTATTATTAGATTTCCCAACAATTGGAGAGCCACATTATGCTGCTGGTATTTCTGCACAGATAATCAAAGATTTACAACCAACAAAAATATATAGATTAGAAGATAATAAGCATCCATACGGTGTTCAAAACGAATCTGAAACTAAAGTAGT
>CAZZPG010000066.1:4664-10073 GCA_964655975.1 uncultured Flavobacteriaceae bacterium | reverse complement strand
ACGGGTGTTTTTAATATCGGTAGGTTCTGGCGAATATACTCCAGCTCCAAAAGTAGCCTCAAAACCAGCTTCTCTTGGCCCTCTACATTGAGAGTAAGAAGGGTGTACATTATTTTGAGAGCCATAACCTGCTAAAAGAGGTCCTAAAAAATTACCTCCAGATCCATGAGATATTAAAGCCATGGTTTCTGGACCGTATTTTGTAGCAAGCCCTTTCATTTTATTGGTAATATAATCTAAAGCCTCGTCCCAAGAAGCTTCTTTATATGTTTGTTTGCCATTTTTGACAACTCTTATTAAAGGTGTTTTTAATCGGTCTTTATCACCATACATATCAATACCTCCTGTGCCTCTAGGGCAAAGTCTTCCATTACAGTGGGGGTCATCTACGTTCCCTGTAAGACTTACAATTTTATCATCTTTATCTAAATGAGTCCATCCTGCACATTGCCAAAAACAAATTTCGCAATACATTGGTATTTTTTTGACAGCCCCAGTACCAAATTTTTCTTCACTACTAAAAAAATTAAACTTTTTAGAAGCTGATAAAGAAGTGGAAAAAGCAAATAATCCTGCAGTTCCTAATCCAGATATTTTTATAAATTCTCTTCTGCTATTTTTCATTTTTAAGGTTGTTTTTTAACCACTATTGTATAGTCTAAAATATTCATCAAAGGTAAAATCTTTAAATACCTATAATAATGACATTAATCAGCTTTTAAAAGATTTTTTTTATTTACATAGAATGATTTTATAAAAAAATCACTCCAATCTAGATGCTTATAAGTTGTTAGCAGATATCTTTAATTTATCAAAATTAAATTTAATAGATTGATTTAGAGAATATTCTAACTATTAGAGGTTTTTTTATGATAAAGCAGATTAGATGGCACTCAAATGTTATTCATTTAAATAACAAAATTTTATAAATAAAAAACTCGTTGCTTTCACAACGAGTTTTTTAATATACAAATTACTCTTCTTCTTTAGAAAAAGGTTAAGAAAATCTAAAATATTTCTCTTCCAGAAAAATGAAAAGCACCTTCAATAATAGCATTTTCATTAGAATCAGAACCATGTACAGCATTTTCTCCAATAGAAGTTGCATACAATTTCCTTATAGTTCCTTCTGCAGCTTCCACAGGGTTGGTAGAACCAATTAATACTCTAAAGTCTTCTACTGCATTGTCTTTTTCTAAGATTGCCGCAATAATGGGTCCACGAGTCATAAAAGCTACCAATTCACCAAAAAAAGGACGCTCTTTGTGTACTGCATAAAATGCTTGTGCATCTGCTACCGTCATTTGAGTTTTCTTTAACGCTACAATTCTAAATCCTGCAGCATTTATTTTTTCTAAAATTGCACCAGTGTGTCCGTTTTCTACACCATCTGGTTTTATCATGGTAAATGTTCTATTTGTTGCCATTTTATTTGTTTTTAATTTTGTGCGAAAATACAGTTTTTAATCAAAAAAAAGCTAATTATAGACTTGAATGTATTATGCAATAATTAATTATTTTTTGTATCAGAATAATATCATCCTCAAAGAACAAGAACAATAGAAAAAAATCTTAATAAGAAGTATAGAAATATAGAGAACTTAAAAGTAACAAGATTTTAAGAAAAATTTTTTAATAAAATTGTATATTCGCCACCTATGATTTTAAAGCAAATAGGAGCATTAAATATTTTCTTAGAAAAACCAAGAAATATTGTTATTGTAGGGCATAGAAATCCAGACGGAGATGCTATGGGTTCTACTTTAGCAATGTATCATTATTTGTTAAAAAAAGGACATCAACCAACGGTGGTTGTCCCAAATGAGTATCCACAGTTTTTGCATTGGTTACCAGGATCAGAAAATGTTTATAGGTTTGATAAGCAAAATAAGCAATCTAAAAGAGCCATCAATAACTCTGAACTTATTTTTTTGTTAGATTTTAATGCGTTACACAGAGTAGGTACAGATATGCAAAAAATGTTAGAAGAATACCCGAATGATTTTATAATGATAGACCATCATCAACAGCCAGATGAGGTGGCAAAATATATGTATTCAGATTCTAGCATCTGTTCTGCAAGCCAAATGGTATATCACTTTTTAGAAATGATGGATGATGTAGCTTTGGTTGATAAAAATATTGCTACCTGTTTGTACACAGGAATTATGACAGATACGGGTTCTTTCCGTTTTAAATCAACCACAAGTACCACTCACAAAATTATTGCAGATTTAATTGAAAAAGGAGCAGAAAATGATAGGATTCATAACAATGTATATGATGCCAATTCTTACGATAGACTATTGTTATTAGGGCAATCATTAAGTAATTTACAAATTAAACCTAAGTTTAAAACTGCCTTTATTACACTAACAGATGAAGAAAAAAAACGCTTTAACTTTAAAAAAGGAGATACAGAAGGTGTTGTAAACTATGCATTATCTTTAAAAAACATTATTTTTGCTGCTATCTTTATTGAAGATAAAGAACAAAATATTATTAAAATATCATTCCGTTCTAAAGGAAGTTTTTCTGTAAATCAATTTGCAAGAAATAATTTTGAAGGAGGAGGGCATGATAATGCAGCAGGAGGTAAAAGTGATTTGTCTATGGAGGAAACCATAAATAAGTTTATCAATCTATTGCCAAAATATCAAGAAGAATTAAAAGTTTCATATGAAAAGTAATATTATTATTTTGTGGATGTTATTTTTTATTTCATGTTCTAAACCTGAAGCAAGAAGACCTATAAACCCTAAAGCTTCTACCACAGTTAGTAATTTGGTAAAAGAAAATAAAATTATCAATGAGCTTGAGAATAAAAAAATAGAACAGCTCATTGTTAGAGATTCTATCAATTTATATAAAGCTTCTACCAAAGGATTTTGGTATACATATATTAAAAAAACAGTAAAAAACACACAAAACCCACAAAAAGGAGATGTTGTTATTTTTTCTTACGATATAAGAAATTTACAAGGAAATACCTTATACACTAAAGAAGAGTTAGGAATAAAAAAATATACAGTAGATAAAGAAGATTTTATATCAGGCTTACAAGATGGAATAAAGTTGATGAAAAAAGGAGAAATCATTACATTTGTAGTTCCATCATACAGAGCATTTGGCGTTACAGGTGATGGAAATAAAAAAGGAATCAATCAATCAATAATAAGTACAATAACATTAATAGACATCAAAAAAAATGAAAACAATTAAACTTTTAATAGTAGGATTAGTAATAGTATCAATTACATCATGTACTAAACAAGGAGTAACAAACAGAACTTTAAAAACAGAAATTGACTCAGCAAGTTATGCCCTAGGGTTAGATATTGCAGACAAATTAAAAGTAAACTTTAAAGAAGTTGATAAAGAACTATATATTCAAGGACTTACCAATGGCTTAGACTCTACCAATATGCTAATAAAGAAAAAAGAAGTAAGCACTATTTTAAGAATGTTTTTTCAAAAGAAACAAGAAAAAATGATAAAAAAACAACAAGCCGAAACAGAAAAAAAAGCTTTAAAAAAATATGGAGATTATAAAAAAGAAAATGAAGAGTTTTTAGTGAAAAACAAAACTAAAAAAGGAGTAAAAACTACAAAAAGTGGTTTGCAATATATTATTTTAAAAGAAGGAAAAGGAACTAATATACCTGCCTCTGGTAAAGTAAAATTACACTACCATGGTCTGTTAATAGACGGAACCGTTTTTGATAGCTCTGTAGAAAAAAAGAAACCAATTACCCACAGTGTAACAGGATTTGTAAAAGGATTTAATGAAGGCCTACAGCTAATGAAACAAGGAGATAAATACAGATTTTTTATACCTCAAGAATTAGCTTATGGAGCAGCACAAAGAAGTGAAAAAATTAAACCCTTCAGTACATTAATTTTTGATGTTGAAATACTTAAAATAATTAAATAAAGATGAAGAAGAGTATAAGCCTTTTGGTAATATTTTTTTTACTATTTACTTCTTGCAAATCTATAAAATACACCAATTTACCCAACGGTATTTATGCAGATATACAAACCAATAAAGGAGATATTCTTTTAGAATTATATGCTGATAAAATTTCTATGACTGTTGGTAATTTTATATCATTAACTGAAGGAAACAATCCAAAAGTAATAGACTCACTTCAAGGAAAAAAGTTTTATAATAACACCAAGTTTCATAGAGTTATTAAAAATTTTATGATTCAAGGAGGAGACCCCACAGGTACTGGAGAAGGAGGTGCAGGATATTCATTTGCAGATGAATTTTTAAGAGATTCTGTAGGTAAATTATTGTTTAGGCACTCAGGTAAAGGGATTTTATCTATGGCAAATTCTGGTAAAAACACAAATTCAAGTCAGTTTTTCATTACCCATAAAGCCACCCCGTGGTTAGATAATAAACATACTATTTTTGGAAAAGTAATTAGAGGACAAGAGGTAGTAGATTCTATTGAAAAAAATGATATAATCAATCGTATAGAAATTATAAGAGTAGGTAAAAAAGCTAAAAAATTTGATGCCCCTAAAAAATTTGAAAGTGGCTTAAAGACTGCCGCTGAAAAAGAAAAAAAATCTTTAGCTAAATTTATACTTAGAAAAAAAGAATTTCAAAATAAAATGGGAATTAAAAAAGCCATAAAAACAGCTTCTGGGCTTAAAATTTTAACACTTAAAAAAGGTACAGGAAAAACCATAACCATGTCATCTCCAGTATCCTCATATTTTACTATCTATACAAGTGATGGCACTCTAATACAAAGTAATGTAGGTAAACAATTATTTAATTTTAGATTAGACAAAAAACCTTTAATATCAGGAGTTAATGAAGCTGTTTTAACTATGAAACAAGGAGGAAAAGCACGTTTGTTTATTCCGTATTATTTAGGATATGGAGATAAAAATATGGGGCCAATTCTTGCTAAATCTGATTTGGTTTTTGAAATTGAAATAGTTAAAGTGGGTAAATAAATGTTTGACACTCTCTTACAAAAAGATAGAGAATTACTTTTCTTTTTAAATCATTTAGGAAGCGAACAATGGGATGGATTTTGGTTGGCAATTACCAATCAATTTCATTGGATTCCATTGTTTGTTTTTATTTTTTATCTTTCTTTTAGAGTTTTTGGTTGGAAAAAAGGATTGTTTCTTATTGTTAGTATGATTCTGTTAGTTGCTTTTTCTGATCAATTCACCAATTTTGTTAAAAACTCTGTACAGCGTTTACGACCAAGTTCTGATGAAAGTCTATTGCCTTATTTAAGAACCTTTATAAAACCTGGAGGTTATAGTTTCTTTTCCGGGCACTCTGCAACGTCTTCTTTTTTCTCAGTTTTTGTTATTTTAGTGTTTAAGAAGAACTATAAACACATTTATTGGATACTCTTGTTTCCAATATTTTTT
>CAZZPG010000066.1:0-4654 GCA_964655975.1 uncultured Flavobacteriaceae bacterium | reverse complement strand
GGGGCTTTAGTGGGAGTTCTTTTTGCCAATATTTACTTTTTACTATATAAAAAAGTAGCTTCTAAAATCTTTACTTAAAATATACCAAATACCAATAGAATTTCTTACTCCTGCAAAATAGTGTCATCTATATAATCATGAATCTCTTCTATAACAATAGCAAAGTTTTTACTGTTTTTAAAAGGAATCAACTCAATATTTAATGGAAAGAAAATAGTTTTTGTAAAAAGTTACGTATTGATGCCCAAACCTAAATTTATATTGTGGTTTTCTTTTTTTTTCAATTTGATATTAAAGATGTAAAGAAACGTCAAATTCTTTTCCTAAACTATCATTTATACGAAAAGCAGTTTCTGATTTCTTCTGATAAATGAAAAAAGTTTCAATTTTACCATCAAAATATCCTGTTATTTTTGTTTGTGAAAAAGAATTTTTTATTGATAATAAAAAATAGTTTTTCATAAGTAATAAAGATTATAAAGCTAACAATTTTTTTGCTGCAGCAAACGGCGTTGTTTTTCCTTTTTTAATATGTATAATTTCTTCTTCTAATTGATTTTTTATCAACGGATTGTTATAAAAATTATCTTTTAATTGCTGATTAATTGTCGATAATAACCAAAATTTATTTTGCTCATTCCTACGTTCTTCAAAACTATGATTATTTGTAGAGGTAACTAAATACGTTTCAATCATTTGGTAAACAACATCAATTCCTTCATTTTTTAAAGCACTTGCTAATAACACTTTAGGTTGCCATCCACTTTTTTTGGGTGGATACAAATGTAATGCCCTGTTAAATTCAACCTTTGCTAATTGAGCTGATTTTTTATTGTCTCCATCCGCTTTATTAATTACAATAGCATCTGCCATTTCTATAATACCACGTTTTATGCCTTGTAACTCATCACCAGCACCTGCAAGTTTTAAGAGTAAAAAAAAATCTACCATAGAGTGTACAACAGTTTCACTTTGACCAACCCCCACCGTTTCTATAATAATACAATCATACCCAGCAGCTTCACACAAAATAATACTTTCACGTGTTTTTTGAGCCACACCACCTAAAGAAGTTCCAGAAGGTGAAGGGCGGATAAACGCATTTTTATCAGTGACCAATTCTTCCATTCTAGTTTTATCCCCTAAAATACTTCCTTTATTTACAGAACTACTTGGATCTACTGCTAATACTGCTACTTTTTTACCAAGTGAAGTAAGATGTTTCCCAAAAGATTCAATAAAAGTGCTTTTTCCAACACCAGGTACACCTGTAATTCCTATTCTAACCGATTTGTTGGCATAGGGAAAACAATGCTCTAAAATTTTGCTAGCTTTTTCTTGATGTTTTGGGTGGGTACTCTCTACCAAAGTAATTGCTTTACTTAAAAAAGTAATATTTCCTGCTAAAATTTCTTGTACAAAATCATCAACAGAATACTGTTTTGCTCTATTATTTTTTATTTTTTTTGCAACAGAACTATTAGTCGTTTCTGGTTGAGAAACTCCTTTTTTTTCATGCAATGTAGATATTTTTTTTGTTTTCATAGAAAAAAATCAATCAAAAATAAGACTTTTAAATTTAATAGTTTTCTAACAAAATCAATTTTATTCTTTATTAGAATCTCCCTATCTTTACGGCTTGTAAAATTAGTACTCATAAATGGAATTATACAAAAAAAATCAGCTAAAAATATACAATTCTCTTAGCAAAAGCAAAGAACTTTTTACTCCAATTGAAGAAGGATATGTAGGGATGTATGTTTGTGGTCCTACAGTGTACAGCAATGTACATTTAGGAAATGTTAGAACCTTTATGTTTTTTGATGTGGTGTACAGATATTTACTACATTTAGGCTACAAAGTACGTTATGTACGTAATATTACTGATGCAGGTCATTTAGAAAATGATGCTGATGAGGGAGAAGATAGAATTGCTAAAAAAGCTCGATTAGAAAAAATTGAGCCAATGGAGGTTGTACAACGTTACACCGTAGATTTTCATAATGTACTAAGTAAATATAACTTTTTACCACCAAGTATAGAGCCCACTGCAACAGGACATATTGTAGAGCAAATAGAAATGATTAAAGAACTCATAGACAAAGAGTTTGCTTACCAAGTAAATGGTTCTGTATATTTTGATGTACTAAAATACAATAATAAAAATGGAGATTACGGAGTGCTTTCTGGGAGAAAAATAGAAGATGCTATACACAATACACGTACTTTAGATGGACAATCAGATAAGAAAAATCCACAAGATTTTGCACTATGGAAAAAAGCCGATGAGCGTCATATTATGCGTTGGCCCTCTCCTTGGAGTAATGGTTTTCCTGGATGGCATTTAGAATGTTCTGTAATGAGTGTCAAATATTTAGGCAAACAATTTGATATACATGGTGGCGGATTAGATTTAAAATTCCCGCATCACGAGTGTGAAATAGCACAATCTAAAACTTGTAATGGTATAAATCCTGTAAATTACTGGATGCATACCAATATGCTGTTATTAAACAGTCAGAAAATGGCAAAATCTACAGGAAATAATATTTTACCTGATGAAATTTTGACAGGAGAAAACAAAATGTTGAGTAAAACATTCTCGGCAAGTGTGGTACGTTTTTTTAATATGCAAGCATTGTATAGAGGTGTTTTAGATTTTTCTAATGACGCCTTAATGGCCTCAGAAAAAGGCTACCATAAATTAATGGAAGCTGTTATTGCTTTAAATGAAATCACTATTGGAAATACCTCTAATTTTGATGTAAAAAGCTGGAAACAAAAATGTTACAATGCTATGAATGATGATTTTAATACCCCTATATTGATTTCTCATTTGTTTGATGCAGTAAAAAATATCAATATAATAAAAGATAAAAAAGCAAGTATTACACAAGAAGATTTAATAGTTTTAAAAGAAACACTTAATACGTTTGTTTTTGATGTATTAGGCTTATTAAATGACTCAAAAAAACAAAATTCTTATAAAATTGATGGAGTAGTTGAGTTATTAATTAAATTACGAAAAGAAGCAAGAGAAAATAGAGATTGGGCATTGTCAGACCAAATTAGAGATGAGTTGTTAGCACTCGGAATTCAATTAAAAGACGGAAAAGAAGGAACCTCTTTTTCTATGAATTAGTTATGAAAAAAATATTGGCATATCCGTTTATACTGTTGGTACGGTTTTATCAAGTAGCCATATCACCATATACACCATCAACATGTAGGTATAACCCAACCTGTTCTCATTATACGATTGAAGCTTTACAAAAACACGGTTTTTTTACAGGTGGCTGGTTGGCTATAAAAAGAATATTTAGTTGTCATCCTTGGGGAGGAAAAGGGTATGACCCCGTACCAAAAAAAAAGAAAAATAGTTAATTTTAATATAAGATATGAATACATTTTTATCCGTAGTTTGGGATCCATCATTAGGCATTGATTTAGGTTTTTTTGTAATTAGATGGTATAGTTTAATGTTTATTGCAAGTTTTATTTTGGGCTTGTATTTAATGAAAAAAATATATATTGAAGATGGCATTCCTATCGAAAAATTAGACCCAATTTTTATGTACACATTTGTATCTATGCTAATAGGTATGCGTTTAGGCGATGTTTTCTTTTACAGTTGGGATTATTATCAAAATCATCTCTTAGAAATTATTTTACCATTTAAAGAAAACGCCAACAGTTCTGTTTTATTTGGGATGATAAAAGGATGGAAATTTACAGGCTTTAGAGGTTTTGCAAGCCATGGAGCAGCAATAGGAATTATTTTAGCTATGTATTTTTATGCTAAAAAGCACTTAAACAAACCTTGGTTGTTTATCTTAGATAGATTAGCAATAATGGTGGCTTTAGCAGGTTTTTTTATTAGATTAGGAAACTTTTTTAATTCAGAAATTTACGGAAAACCAACAGGGTCTAGTTTTGGAGTTATCTTTAAAGCAGCAGGAGAAAAAGTTGCAAGACATCCTACACAGTTATATGAAGCGTTTAGTTATTTAGCCTTATTTTTTGTCTTACACAGATTGTATTGGAAAACTACTAAAAAAGAACAATTAGGATATATTTTTGGATTGTTTTTAGCTGTTTTATGGTCTTTACGTTTCTTTATAGAATTTTTAAAAGAAGCCCAAGTAGATGGGCGAGAAGATTGGATTTTAAACTCTTTAAATACAGGACAAGCACTAAGCATTCCTTTAGTTTTAATAGGGCTTTGGTTAATGTTTAGGAAAGAAATAAACCCTAGGAGAGATACCTATTAAGAATACAATATATATTTTTGTTATTTTTTTTAAAAACATTAAGTAACTGTAATTAAAGCATTAATAAAAGAAAGGGAGCGTATACAACCTAAAGCAGATTTTATTAATAAAATGAATACTGTACCTATACACTTTTCTTTAAGGTAAAAAAGACAAAAGAGACTGACCGACAAAACAAGGGGTTAAAAAAGGGGGGGCTAAAAAGGAGAAACAAGACGACAAATGACTAAAGAGTAGGTTTTAGACAAACCCAATAAAACAAAGGGAAAAGCTCGACAAACAGTTAATCTATATAGGAATAGGGCATAAAAAAAGCACCCATAAAGGATGCTTTTTGCGGTCTGGACGGGACTCGAACCCGCGACCCCCTGCGTGACAGGCAG
>CAZZPG010000065.1:0-10121 GCA_964655975.1 uncultured Flavobacteriaceae bacterium | reverse complement strand
CAATTAATTACCTTAAAAAAGGCTTGAATATAATCTGGTCTTCTATTTTGATATTTTAAGTAGTAGGCATGTTCCCAAACATCTAATCCTAAAATGGGTGTTCCACTACAATCTATATTTGGCATTAAGGGGTTGTCTTGATTTGGTGTAGAACATACAGAAACTTTACCTCCTTTATGTACACATAACCACGCCCATCCAGAACCAAAACGAGTTCCTGCCGCTTTTGCAAATACATCTTTAAACCTATCTATAGAAGTAAATTCTGTTTCTATAGCATTTTTTAATTCTCCTGATAAACGTCCTTTATCTTCGGGGTTCATGACAGACCAAAATAAAGAATGGTTATAGAAACCACCACCATTATTTCTAACAGCTCTGTTATTCATATCTAAATTTTCTAAGATATTTTTAATAGATTTTCCTTCTAAATCTGTTCCTGCAATTGCATTATTTAAGTTATTGGTATATCCATTATGATGTTTTGTATGGTGAATTTCCATAGTTCTAGCATCAATATATGGTTCTAACGCATCATAAGCGTATCCTAATTCTGGTAATATAAAAGCCATAATTTTGTGTTTGTTTAATTATTATTTTTGATTATTAGCAATTAAAAAGTTCCTAATTTTATTTAAAAAATATCTTTGGAATAGTTCTGCTAATGGTAACAAATTTAGTTGAAAAAATTATAAATTACAACTCATTCTTTTTTGATTATTGATACTGCTATCAATAAAACCTATACTTTAATAAATAGCATCTTTAGGGTATTTGCTCATAAATTCTTCTGCTTTTTTAACCATATCAGTAGTTCCACAAAAGAAAGGAACTCTTTGATGAAGTTCTAATGGTTCTAAATCTAAAATTCTTTTATATCCATCAGAAGCTATGCCTCCTGCTTGTTCTGCTATAAAAGCCATAGGATTACATTCATATAATAGGCGAAGTTTTCCTTTGGGTCCAATAGTACTTGTTGGGTAAATATAAATACCTCCTTTTATCATATTTCTGTGAAAATCAGATACTAAAGAGCCTATATATCTAGAAATATATGGTCTGTTTTCTTTTTCTTCTTGGCAGTATTTTATATACTCTTTGACTCCTTGTGGAAAATGTACATAATTTCCTTCGTTAATTGAATAAATTTTACCAATATTAGGAAATTTCATTTTTGGATTTGATAGGTAAAATGTGCCTATTGCTGGGTTTAGTGTAAATCCGTTTACACCATTACCAGTAGTAAAAACTAGCATTGTAGAGGTTCCGTAAGCAATATATCCTGCAGCTACTTGTTCTTTTCCTTTTTGCAAAAAGTCTTCTTTGGTAGCAGGTGTGCCGTCTGGAGAAATTCTTCTATAAATAGAAAAAATAGTACCAACAGAAACATTTACATCAATATTTGATGAACCATCTAGGGGATCCATCAATAGTACATATTTATTATCATTTGTTTTATTTTTACCATGTACAATAACAAAGTTATCTTCTTCTTCACTTGCGATTCCACAAACAATTTCTCTATTAATAATTGTTTGTTTAAATAAGTCATTTGCCAATACATCTAATTTTTGTTGGGTTTCTCCTTGTATGTTAATATCTCCAGATGCTCCTGTAATATCTACCAAACCTGCTTTTCTAATTTCATGATTTACAGCTTTTGCTGCTAAACGAATGGCGTTAATTAATCTGGAAAGCTCTCCAGAAGAGTATCTAAAATGTTTTTGGTTGTCTATAATAAACTCACCAAGGGTCATATGTCTTGTATTCATAACAAAGTTTAGTTGTATGGGTGCAAAGATGCCAAATTTTTAATGAACTATAACGATTTCGTAACTAAATTATTTAACAAATATGTTTATTTAAACATATCTTTTATAAAAAATTATACTTGTGGTTTTTTGATGAAAATATTATTGAAAAATAACGATTATAAGTAGAGAATAAAAAACGCATCTTTTTAGGAGAGTGTGGTTTTGATAAATTTGCTAAAGTGGATTTTACATTTAAAAAATAAATTCTTATCAAGAAAGTTGTATTGTCTGAAAAATATAAAAACCTTATTAATTGTTTAAAGGATTTTGATACGTCAATCATCATCAAAAAAGAGTTAAAATCGAAATAAATTTGGGTTGTACACGGATAAAAAAAAAGAATAAATTATACGTAATTATTTAAATTTAAAAGTATTTTTTAGTTAGAAAAAAAAGATTATTTTTACAGTTATCCAACTTTGGCATTTTAATTGCTAATCTTACAAAAAACAAATAAAAAATGAAAAAAATAATACTTTTCAGCCTAATAACACTTTTTATTTTTTCATGCGGAAGCATAAAAAAAACAAAAGAAGCTTTAAATAGTGGTAATTATTCTAAAGCGATTGCATTATCAGTAAAAAATCTAAAAAAAAATAAAACTAAAAAAGGAAATCAACCTTATGTTCTAATATTAGAAGAAGCATACGACAAAGCCAGTGAAAGAGATTTAGAGCGTATAAAATACCTTAAAAAAGACACCAATCCAGAAAATTTAGAATTAATTTATTCTAGATATAAAATGTTAGAAAAAAGACAAAATACCATAAAACCATTATTACCTTTATATATTGTAGAACAAAGAAGAAATGCTTCTTTTGTAATGACAGACTATAGTAGTCAAATAATTAAAGCAAAAAATAAAGTTTCTAAATATCTTTATGACAAAGCTTTAGTTTCTTTTGATACAGCAAGTAAAGAAGATATAAGAAAAAAATATAATGATTTAGAATACATAGAGAGAATAAATCCAAATTATAAAGACACACGTAATTTAATGAATCAAGCCCATAATAGAGGGTTAGACTATGTATTTGTTTCTATGAAAAATCAAACAGAAAAAGTAATTCCAAAGAAATTAGAAGAAGTTTTATTAAATTTTGAAACTTATGGGTTAAATGATATTTGGACAGTTTATCATAATTCAAAAGATAAAAATATAGTGTACGATTTTTCACTAGAATTAAATTTAAGAAAAATAGAAGTTTCGCCAGAGCAAATAAAAGAGAAAGAAATTTATGAAGAAAAACAAATAAAAGACGGCTATAAATATCTATTAGATGATGATGGAAACCAAGTAAAAGATAAAGATGGGAAAAAAATTGAAGTAGACAATATGGTTACCGTTACCTGTAATGTAGAGCAAATAACTCAATTTAAATCTGCAAGAGTAGTAGCATTAGTAAAATACTATAACTCAAAAAATAATCAGCTTTTAGAAATGTTTCCTATAGAAAGTGAATTTGTTTTTGAACATATTTATGCAAATTATAACGGAGATAGAAGAGCTATTAGAAGTGTATTATTAGATTATTTAAGACAAAAAGTTGTTCCGTTTCCAAGTAATGAGCAAATGATTTTTGATACAGGGTCTGATTTAAAACAAAAGTTAAAAGCAATTATTACAGAAAATAAGTTTAGGTAATTTAGTGCCTGAGAAATAATTAAAAGATATTTTTGCTATAAGGTTAAAACATTGATAGTTAGGGTTTAAGTTAATTTATTATGATAAATAAATAGTTTGAATTATTAATTTCTTAAAAAAAATACATTTTTTATAAATATGTTTTTTAAAATATCCTCTTATTTTTTAAATTAAAGAATGATAGTATGTGTGATAAAAAATATACATACAACAAGCAACACTTATATATTATTATGAAAAAAATAGCATTATTTTTATTGATAAACAGTATGTTGATTTTAAGCATAAAAGCACAAGATACCATAAAAACATTTTGGGATAATAAACGGTTAAAGGAGATAAAAATTTATTTAAATCACCAAAAAGATGGCGTTTGGAAACAATACTATAGAATTGGCGATTTAGCCAGTGTTAAAATTTATAAAAATGATAAACAAGATGGCAAATATATTTTGTATTATTATAATGAAAAAATTCAAGGAATTGGGCAATATGTAAAGGGGTATAGAGACGGAGTTATTAACTATTTTTATGAAAATGGGCAATTAGAAGCTCAAGAAAGGTATAAAAATAAAAAAGAAGATGGCGTGTGGAAATACTATACAAGAAATGGAAACCTTAAGGATTACGTTACTTTTAAAGAAGGAAAGAGAGAAGGAAAAACAGAAAGTTATTATAAAGATGGAACGGCTCTTTTAATAACATATAAAAATGATAAAAAAGATGGGGAATGGGTCTTTTATGATAATAAACAACCGCTAACTAGAGGGTTTTATCTTAACGGGAAAAAAAATGGAATTTGGCGTTTTTATAAAAAAAATGGCGATACAACTGCCGTTATTGGGTATAAAAATGGAGTCTTTCACGGAATAAATGAAGAGTATTTTGAAAACGGGAAGCTAAAAGAAAAAGGATTTTATAAAGAAAATAAAAAAGTTGGAAGGTGGATTATTTATTATGAAAATGGTCAGCTAAAACAAAATGCCATTGTAAAGTGCTCTAAAAATAATAAGGATACAAAAAAATCTTTTTGGTATTATGACAACGGACAGCTAGAAGCAACAGGTTCTTCTTCTAAAAATTGTAAAAAAAATGGCGAATGGATTTGGTATTATAAAAATGGAAGTATTGAAAAAACAGGGCAATTTGAAGCCCAACAAAATGAAATAAAAAATTGGAAAGTTTATTATGAAAACGGCATTTTAAAATCTGAAGGAAGCTATAAAAATGATAGAAAAAATGGTATTTGGAAAGAGTATACCATAGACAAAACATTACAAGAAGAAAGTTTTTTTAATGAGGGGTATAAAGCAGGTTTGTCTAAAACATATTATTCAACAGGTGCTTTAAAAGAAATAGGCAGTTACATTGCAGAAAACCAAAAAGATAAAGCAATGTGGAAAGATGCGTATGAAGAAGGTTATTGGAAAGATTATTATAATAATGGATACAGGAAAACTTACTATAAAAATTGCAAACGAGCAAAACAAGGAAACTATAAAAAAGGAAAAAAAGAAGGAACTTGGAAATGGTATTATAGTACAGGGCAACTCAATGCATTAACAACGTATTCTAATGGTGTTAAAGTAAGCATGAAAAGTTATTATAAAAATAAACAATTAAAATACAAAGGAATACTTGTTGCATCTATTTATAAAGATCCACCCTATTCGCAAGAAGATAAAAAATGGTATTATTATGATGAAAAAGGAAATTTAAAGAAATATGAAAACTATAATAAAGGGATATTATTAGAAGAAAAAACATACTATCCTAATAAACAAATAGCTTCAGAAATAAAATATTATCACAAAAACAAAAAAATAGAAGACTCTCGTTGGAAATATTACTATCCTAATGGTCAAATAAAAGAAACACAAAAAATTATAAATAAATACACCTATCAATTAACTCAATATCATAAAGATGGTACTGTCTCTGGAGTCGGAAATATGTTTGGATTTCTTTACTATTATTATAAAAATGAAAAATGGACATATTTTTATACAAATGGGAATATAAAATCTGTAGGCTTGTATAGTTTTAGTTACAAAATTGGTAAATGGAAATTTTTTAATGATAAAGGAGTTTTAGAAAAAACAGAAAACTATAAACTTACCAAGGAATTAGAAGGTAAAATAAAAGAAAACAAACGATATCTACCTACAAATTTACAATAAATCAAACAAATTTTCCTGTATATAAAAGATTAATAGGGTTTTTTCTTAAAAAAAAGTAAAATTACCCCACGTACTTTTTTTAAACATGCTTTTTTAACTAAAAGATTCATAAAGAGTTTCATTTTTGTAAATTCGCATAAATTTTAATAAAAAAATAAAACTTATATTGTAGCAGTTGTTACAACAAGTACATTAATTATACAAATTTATGGTAAACGTACATAATTTAACAGTTTCCTTTATGGGAGCAGATTTATTTTCTGGCATTACTTTTAAGTTAAATAAAGGAGATAGAATAGGATTAATTGGTAAAAACGGTGCAGGAAAATCTACCTTACTAAAAATATTGTCAAAAGATATTGAAAGTAGTAGTGGCTCTATGGCTTTTGATAAAGATATTAAGATTGGTTTCCTACGTCAAGATATAGATTTTGTACAAGGAAGAACCATTTTAGAAGAAGCATACCAAGCCTTTGAAGAAATAAAATTGATAGAAGTAAAGTTAGATAAAATTAATGAGCAATTAGCCACAAGAACAGATTATGAAAGCGAAGAATATAGCCAGTTAATAATTGATTTAACTGATTTTACAGAGCGATATGAGTTGCTAGGAGGCTATAATTATCAAGGAGATACAGAGAAAATTTTACAAGGCTTAGGATTTCAACGAAAAGATTTTGATAAACTAACAGATACCTTTTCTGGTGGATGGAGAATGCGTATAGAATTAGCAAAATTACTTTTACAAAATAATGATATTTTATTGCTAGACGAACCAACAAATCACTTAGATATTGAATCTATTATTTGGCTAGAAAATTTCCTAAAAGGATATACAGGCGCTGTAGTTTTAGTATCACATGATAAAATGTTTTTAGACAATGTAACTAATAGAACTATTGAAATTTCTTTAGGACAGATTTATGATTACAAAAAACCATACTCACAATTCTTATTACTAAGAGGAGAAATTAAAGAAAAACAATTACAAGCACAAAAAAACCAAGAAAGAGAAATAAAACAAACCCAACAATTAATTGATAAGTTTAGAGCCAAAGCAAACAAGGCCTCTATGGCTCAATCACTCATTAAAAAGCTAGATAAAGTACAGAGGATTGAAGTAGATCAAGATGATAACGCTACGATGAATGTACGGTTTGCAATCTCTAAAGAACCTGGTAAAATTATTGTTGAAGCAGAAAAAATATCAAAAAACTATGGAGATAATCATGTATTAGAAAATGTAAATTTATTGATAGAACGCAATAGTAAAATTGCATTTGTAGGTCAAAACGGACAAGGAAAATCTACTCTTGCAAAAATGATAGTAGGAGAAATACAGTTTGAAGGACATCTAAAATTAGGGCATAACGTAGAAATAGGCTATTTTGCCCAAAATCAATCAGAATATTTACCACCAGAAAAAACAGTGCTAGAAATTATGGAAGATGCCGCAACAGACACCAACAGAATGCGCGTAAGAGATATGTTAGGAGCATTTTTGTTTGGAGGCGATGCAGTAGATAAAAAAGCAAAAGTACTTTCTGGAGGAGAACGTAATCGTTTGGCATTATGTAAGTTATTGTTACAACCTTTTAATGTTTTAGTGATGGACGAACCAACAAATCATTTAGATATTGCCTCTAAAAATGTATTAAAGAAAGCATTACAAAACTTTAACGGTACACTAATTGTAGTATCACACGATAGAGATTTTTTACAAGGACTAACAACTACGGTGTACGGATTTAAAGACAAAGTAATTAAAGAATATTTAGGAGATATTGATTATTTCTTAGCCCAACATAAAATTGAGAATTTACGAGAAGCAGAAAAAAGAACAGTAGTAAAAGAAGATAAAAATGTTATAAAAAGCACAGAGTATCAGCTTTCTAGAGAACAAGAAAAAAAGTTAAAAAAGTTAAAAAATAAACTAACTAAAATAGAGACTACTATTGCTGATTTAGAAACAGAAATAGAAAAAATAGATATAGAACTAGCTCAAGATTATGACGGGGTATCCTCTCAACCCAATTTTTTTGTCAATTATAAAACAAAAAAAACAAAGGTAGATGAATTGATGGAAGAATGGGAAGTTGTTGAAGAGCAAGTATCAAATTTTAGTTAATAGAATGTTTAACACACATAAAAACATACGAACACAACAAGTGTTTTTATCTGCCATAAAAGATAAAAATATACAGCTTTTTATTAAAAGAGAAGATGAGATACACCCATTTGTGTCTGGAAATAAATTTAGAAAATTAAAATACAATATTGCCGAAGCCAAAAAACAACAAAAAACCACATTGTTAACTTTTGGAGGAGCATTTTCTAATCATATTGCAGCAACCGCAGTAGCAGGAAAAGAAACAGGTTTTAAAACTATTGGAATTATTCGTGGAGATGAATTAGTGAAAGATATTAAAAAAACCTTGAGAACCAATGCTACATTAAGAGAAGCATACCAAAACGGAATGCGATTTAAATTTGTATCTAGAAAAGAGTATAGAAATAAAACTTCTGCAAGCTTTATAAATCAACTATACAAAGAATTTGAAAATTTCTATTTAGTGCCAGAAGGTGGTACTAATAAATTGGCAGTAAAAGGATGTGAAGAAATTTTAACAAAAGAAGATACAAAATTCAATTATATTTGTGTTGCAATTGGCACGGGAGGTACAATATCTGGATTGATAAACTCTATTGATAATCATCAAAAAGTAATTGGTTTTCCTGCTTTAAAAGGCAACTTTTTATCAGAAGAAATAAAAAAATACACAAAACAAAATAATAATTGGAGCTTACAAACCGATTATCATTTTGGAGGATTTGGTAAATATAATGAAGAATTGATAGCATTTATCAATCAATTTAAAAAAGAAACAGGTATACCACTAGACCCTATCTATACAGGTAAAATGCTGTTTGGTTTGGTAGATCTTATCAATAAAAATAAGTTTAAAGAGCAATGTAAAATTTTGGCAATACATACTGGTGGTTTACAAGGTATTGTTGGAATGAATGAAAGGCTAAGAAAAAAACATCAACAATTAATACATATTTAATGCAGTTTAAAATAGTTTTGTCACTTTTGTTTTTATCATTATTTATGGTAAGTTGTGGTTCTCAAAAAAGAGTCATAAAAAAGAAAAAAAATAGTGGTTATATTGTTAAAGAGTCTATACCAACAAATTTACCATCAGTAAAACAAATTGAGCATATACAGAAATTAAAAAAAAGTAAGCTAGAATTTAATAAAAATAAACTAAATTATATTAAAAAATATGCACCCATTGCTGTAAAAGAAATGCATAAATACCATATACCTGCAAGCATAACTTTAGCACAAGGTATTTTAGAATCTGCTAGTGGAAAAGGCAAATTAGCAAAAAAATCTAACAACCATTTTGGTATAAAATGCCATAGTAAATGGAGAGGGGAAAGAGTATATCATGATGATGATGAAAGAGGAGAATGTTTTAGAAAATATACATACATAGAAACTTCTTATGAAGATCATTCTATATTTTTAAGCTCAAAAAAAAGATATGCTTTTTTGTTTAAACTAAAACAAACAAATTATAAATCTTGGGCAAAAGGGTTAAAAAAAGCAGGATATGCAACCGATTGGAAATACCCACAAAAACTTATAGAAATAATTGAAAATTACCGTTTGTATGAGTTTGATAAAATTAAAAAAAGAAAAAAAACCTCTAACAATAAAATTACTCAAAAAGAAATATACAAAGTTCAAAAAGGTGATACTTTATACTCTATATCACAAAAATTTGGTCTTTCTGTATTACAACTTAAAAAACAAAATGGTTTAATTAATAATAATTTAAATATTGGGCAAGAGTTAGTTTTAAAATAAATACACAATATGAAAATTATAAAAACAATAAAAGGAAAATCTCCACAAATACCAGAAGACTGTTTTATTGCAGAAAATGCAACTATTGTAGGTGATGTACAATTAGGAAATAAATGTAGCATTTGGTTTAATGCCGTTATTCGTGGAGATGTACATTATATAAAAATAGGCAATAACGTAAACATACAAGACGGAGCAATAATACATGCAACATATCAAAAATCACCCACAAATATAGGTAATAATGTTTCAATTGGGCATAATGCTATGGTACATGGATGTACAATTAAAGACAATGTTTTGGTAGGTATGGGAAGTATAATAATGGATGATTGTATAGTAGAGAGCAATAGCATTATTGCTGCAGGTGCAGTAGTTACCAAAAGAACTCATATAAAAAGCGGGAGTGTTTATGCGGGAATTCCTGCAAAAAAAGTTAAAGATATTTCGCAAGAACTCATCTCTGGAGAGATAGATAGAATTGCCAACAACTATGTTAAATATGCAGGTTGGTATACAAAAAAATAGTTTTTGTTTACTACTGGTTTAAATAAATTTATTGAGGTCAGTAGTTACGAGCATATAATTTTTGTTTGATATATTTT
>CAZZPG010000064.1:0-10145 GCA_964655975.1 uncultured Flavobacteriaceae bacterium | reverse complement strand
AATCATATATTTTATTGACCTCTAAGATATGAAATTATCTACTGACCTCAATAAAAGTTTTTCATATCTGTTTTATTAATTATTAATTGTCAAAGAAATATAATATTGAGAGCCTATTGCTCCAATACCTGGTGCACTAAAGTATTCTTTACCTGTTAAATTAGTACCTCCTATTTTTAATACAGATTTTATTTTAGGAAAACTGTAATTAACTTGTGCGTCTAGCATTGTTCTTTCAGCCATAATTGCATCATGAAAAGTTGATTCCCATAAATACTCACTTTGCCATCTTACATTCATATTAAATCCTAAATTACCAAAAACTTTTTGTTTTCCAAATTGGAATTTTACTTTATGTTTTGGTGTATTAAATCCTGCTTCAAAATCTAGGTCTGATGCTTGATCAAAATTAAATTTAGCATAGGTATAATTTAACCCAACTTTAAAGTCATTAAATATTTTAGTTTTTAAACCAATAGTTGCTCCCATAGAGCTAATATCTGCAGTTGTATTTGTATAGGTAGAAAAAGCTTGCCATTCTCCTGTAGAAATAGCGTTTACTAATAATCGTGTATTTGTATCTGTTGCAAAATTTGCTGGGTTATAATCAGATACCTTTCCATAATAAGGGACTATAACTGCTTTTGAAGAAATAAAATCTTGGTAAGCATTGTAATATACACTTACGTCTATAGTAATGTTTTTTTCTGCAATAGTAGCAATCCCTCTATAACCAATTTCATAGGCTGTTACTTTTTCTGGTTTTACCAATGCTGTATTTGCTTGTTTTAATAAAGAGATATTTGGTGCGCCTGCTTTAACAGATTTTCCAAACTCTTTAAGTGAATTTGCTGTAAAAGCATTATCATAAGCTCTTCTACCAGATAAAGAAACTGTATTAGCTCCTACAGTAGCTCGTCCTACATTGCTATTTACGGGTAATGGGCGAGAAGTATATCTATCTAAGTTATCTGGTGCAGAACCCACTAAAATAGCTCTTCCTGCATCTAAGCCAATGTATTGGTCTTGTGTGGTCGGGTTTCTAAAACCTGTTTGAAAAGATGCTCTAAAGTTTTGGTTTTTATCTTCTCCTCCTGCATAGGCAAATGAAATTCTTGGAGATACGTTTCCTGCAAAATTTTGTGCTTTATCATATCGGGCAGAAGCTGTTAGTTTTAATCTGTCATCAATAAATTTCTTTTGAAATTGAGTATACACTCCATATTCATCATAATTAATTGATCCATCATAATCTGTAAAGATACTTCCATGAGAGTTTAAAGAGTACCTTCTGTATGAACCTCCTACTTGAATTTCAGCAAAATCTATGTGATTCTTAAAATTATAATTTGCATCTGCATGGTATAATTTGGTGTTATCTAAAAACTTAGAACCTGTTGTTAAACTTGGGTCTGCTGTTACTTTTGCTAAAGCTGTTTTAAAAGCATCTGTACCAGGAATTAATCTACCTGTATCTGCAACTTTTCTAGCAGCAATATGTGCTTGGTCTGCTGTTTTTCCTAATAATGTAGCTTTTGCATAAGTACTAATATAGTCTCCAAACCAAGCTTTATCAGATTTCCATAATCTATTTATATTAATTGCTGCAAAACGGGTATCGTAGGAATTTCCTGCATCTTCTGTAGTCATATATCCTCTTACAAAAAAGTTAGTGCCTTTTACTTCTAGTTTGTGTTGTGCCATATAGAAGTTTTTGATATTGTATCTATTTAATCCTTGATAAATAGTGTTTCCTAAACCAAATTTAGAATTCCAAATAATTTCTAATTTGTCATTTCCGTAAGGACGATAATTTAAAGATGCATTTAATTTTATACTTTTTGTGTCATCATAGGTCATTAAATCAATTTCTTTATACCCTGTTCTACTTACATTAACATTGGGGATAATCCCTGTTTTTGCTGCTACACCAATATTTATAGCAACCTCATCACCATATACATTTAAACCATCATAGTTTAAATCAGAATCTCTATCTCCAGCAATATATTTCCCTCTTGAGGTATTTCTATAATCTGTAGCAAACCATTCTGTTCCTTTTAAGTAAGAAAAGGTTGCTTTTGCTGCAAATTTTTCAGAAAAAGCGTATGCCATTCTAATACTGGTGTCAGAGAATATATTATTTCCTCCTGCTTGTTGTTTCGTAATTCCTGTTTTGGATGAAACACTTATTCCTTGATCTTCAAAGGGGCTTCTACTGGTCATAAACATAATACCATTAAAAGCATTTGCACCGTATAATGCAGAAGATGCTCCTGGAAGCAACTCTACTGTTTTTACATCTAATTCAGACATTCCTAATAAGTTTCCTAACGCAAAGTTTAGTGCTGGCGATGAGTTATCCATACCATCTACTAGTTGCATAAAACGTGTATTAGCAAAAGTAGCAAAACCTCGAGTGTTTACAGATTTAAAGGTTAAACTGCTAGTGTTTACATCTACTCCTTTTAGGTTTTCTAATCCATCATAAAAAGAAATTGAAGAGGTGTTTTTAATGGCTCTTGCATCTAATCTTTCAATAGTTACTGGAGATTCCATAATACGCTCTGGAGTTCTAGAAGCTGAAATTACAATTTCATCTAAAGAGGTTTCGTTCTCTGTAAGTATAATGTTTACTTTTTCGTTATTCTTTGTTATTTTTATTTTAGTTGTTTTAAACCCTAACATAGAAACCTCTATAGTAAATGGGGGGTTCTTTGTAGTTTTTAAAATAAAATTTCCGTCAAAATCTGAGGTAGTTCCTACTGCTTTGTTAGAAATTTTAATGTTTGCACCTAGAAGTAAATCTCCTGATTTTATGTCTTTTACAGTTCCTGTTACTGTTGTTTGAGCAAATATAACTGTACTACCAAAAACCACAAATGCAATAAATAAAATCTTTTTTATCATAATGTAAATATATTAGTTAACTGAAGTGCAAAGTACGATTTTTTTTTATTTATAAAATTTTCTGCTACTTTTATTTACTTTTTAACCACCAAAAACTCTCTTTTTTTCGTTCTTTTTGATAAGAACAAATTGTATATTTGTTGCTTAAATAATTTCTATTTCTCTTGAAAATTATACATTCTATTTTTAACTTTTCTACGAAAGAAAAAACTTTTGTAACTATTGGTACTTTTGATGGTGTTCACTTTGGGCATCAAAAAATTATTGAAAAATTAGTGTCATCAGCTAAAGAAGATAAAAAAAAATCTGTGTTACTTACATTTTTTCCACATCCAAAGATGATATTGCAAAAAGACGTACAATTAGAACTAATTAATACTATTGATGAACGTGCTATTCTTTTAAAAAAAACAGGATTAGATTATTTAATTATTCAACCATTTGATAAAGCCTTTTCTAAACTTACTGCACTTGAGTTTGTGAGAGGGGTATTGGTAAATCAACTACATATTTCAAAATTAATTATTGGATATGATCATCATTTTGGGAGAAATAGAGAAGGAAGTATAGAGCAACTTACAGAGTATAGCCATATATACGATTTTAAAATAGAGGAAATACCTGCACAAGATATTAATGATGTTTCTGTAAGTTCTACCAAAATTAGAAAAACATTACACAATGGGCGTCTAAAAACTGCTAACAACTATTTAGGATACTATTTTATGATAAATGGTAATGTTATAAAAGGCAAACACTTAGGTAGTAAAATTGGTTTTCCAACCGCAAATATTAATGTAAAAGAAACATACAAACTTATCCCAAAAACTGGGGTATATATAGTAAAATCTACCATTAATAAAAAAGAGGTTTTTGGGATGATGAATATAGGAAACAGACCTACAGTAAATGGTAAAAAACAAACCATAGAGGTTCATTTTTTTGATTTTAAAGAAGACTTATACGGTAAATTCTTAACTATAGAATTTCTTTATTTTTTAAGAGATGAGCATAAATTTGAATCAATAGATAATCTTATCAATCAACTAAAAAAAGACCGAGAAGTTTCGTTACAATACATCTCAAAAAACTTCTAAGATCTAACTTTAAACTTCAAACTTCTATCCGTACCTTTGCATTTCTTTAAAATTTTAAAAAGATGTTACAAGTTCCGTTTATTAGAGAAAACAAACAAAAAGTTTTAGAAGGTTTGGCAAAACGTAATTTTGCAAATGCTTCATCTATTATTGATGAGGTTATTACAACTGATGAAACTCGTAGAAACACACAAGTTTTATTAGACAATGTATTAGGAGAATCTAATAAACTATCTAGAGAAATAGGACAATTTTTTAAATCTGGCGAAGTACAAAAAGCTACTATTTTAAAAGAAAAATCAAGTCAATTAAAAGAAAAATCAAAAAAATTAACAGAGGAATTAAATATATCTACAAACAAATTACAAGAGTTGTTATATCAAATTCCTAATATACCACACACCTCTGTAAAAGCAGGAAAATCTGAAGAAGACAACGAAATTGTATTTAATGAAGGAACGATTCCTAATTTAGGTGATAATGCACTACCTCATTGGGAATTGGCAAAAAAATATGATATCATCGATTTTGAATTGGGGGTAAAAATTGCTGGTGCTGGTTTTCCTGTGTATAAAGGAAAAGGAGCGAGGTTACAACGTGCTTTAATTAGTTATTTTTTAGATAAAAACACCTCTGCTGGCTATAAAGAATACCAAGTTCCGTATTTAATTAACGAAGCATCTGGTATTGGTACAGGTCAATTACCCGATAAAGAGGGGCAAATGTACCACGATGCTACAGACGATTTGTATTTAATTCCAACTGCCGAAGTACCCATTACCAATATGTTTCGTGGTAATTTAGTATCAGAAAAAGAGTTTCCTATCTTATGTACAGGATACACCCCTTGTTTTAGAAGAGAAGCAGGTAGTTATGGAGCACATGTAAGAGGGTTAAATAGATTGCATCAATTTGATAAAGTAGAAATTGTACGTGTTGAGCACCCTGATAATTCTTATGAAGCCTTAAACGGAATGGTAGAACACATAAAAGATATTTTACGTGAATTAAAATTGCCATACAGAATTTTACGTTTGTGTGGTGGTGATACTGGTTTTACTTCTACTTTAACTTTCGATTTTGAAGTATTTTCTACCGCTCAAAATCGCTGGTTAGAAATTAGTTCTGCTTCAAATTTTGAAACCTTTCAAGCAAATCGTTTAAAATTGCGTTTTAAAAATAAAGAAGGTAAAAGCCAATTGGTGCATACTTTAAACGCTAGTTCTTTAGCATTACCTCGTGTATTGGCAGGAATTTTAGAAAATTATCAAACAGCAAACGGAATAAAAATCCCAGAAGTTTTAGTACCCTATTGTGGGTTTAATCTGATAGATTAGTTTTTTAGTTTTAAAAAATGTGAAACTATAAAAGCTTTCTCTTTTAGGAAAATATCTGATAGGACAATAAAATCAAGGATAATGATTCTAATTAGTAACAACTTTAGTTAATAGTCTTTTACATTTATTCATTTCTAATAAAGTATTAAAATATTTGTTAATTTGACCTAGTTTCATAAATTTAATAGATTTTTTTCTAGCAATTTCATATTCTTTTATTAATTGACTCATAACGATACATTTATTAATTCTTTTATCTAAAAACAAAGTTCGTGCCAAAATGTTACATTTCTTTTTTTAAAATGATACTTACTTTAATCTTTTTTTACATTTTTGTATGTACCTTTGGTTGTATATGAAACAATTTATTTTCCTTTTTACCCTACTTATTTCTCAGGTAAACATCGCCCAAAATGATTTTTTACTTGCAGAAAACTTTTACCGTGAAGGAGAATATAAAAAAGCAACTCAAATTTATAAAAAACTGTTTATAAAAAGCCCCTACAATACTACCTATTTAAACCGATTAATTTCTTGCTATCAAGAAACTAATCTATTTGCAACTGCAGAAACCTTACTAAAAAACAGATTACAAAGCAATAAAAATCAACCGTATTTATATATTCTTTTAGGATATAATTATGAAAAACAAAGTAAAAAAGAAATTGCAAAAATATATTACAAAAAAGCCTTACAATCAATAGAAAATAATCCATATTTTAGTGGAATTATAGGTAAGTTTTTTAAAGAATATAACTTATTAGAGTATGCTATTAAGGCCTATGAAAAAGGGATGGAAAAAAATCCGAAAGCCAATTATAGCTTTCAAATTGCTCAAATTTATGGAGAAAAAGGAGCATTTACCAAAATGTTTCAATCATATATAAATTTGGTTGATAAAAATAAAAACTACCTAAACACTGTTCAACATTTTGCAAGTAAATACATTACAGATGATGCTAAAAACAGTAATAACATTCTCTTTAAAAAAACACTTTTAAGAAAATCAATCAGCAATCCAAAAGACGAGTGGAACATCTTATTAAGTTGGCTGTTTACCCAACAAAAAGACTATAATAAAGCGTTTATTCAAGAAAAAGCATTATACAAAAGAAGCACTAAAGAGGTAAATAATATTACCTCTTTAGGAAAAATTGCTTTTGAAAACAATGCTTTTGAAATCGCAAAAAAATGTTTCTCTTTTGTTTTAGAAAACACTAATTATACAGAAAAAAAATTGTTTGCGTTGTTATACAAAACAAAAATTGCAATTGCCCAAAAAAACCCAGAAACCGAAGCCGTTTTTCAAGCAATTTTTACAGAATATGGTAAAAAGAACACTACGTTAAATATTCAAATTGCATATGCAGATTTTTTAACCTTTCAAAAAAACCAACCAAAAAAAGCAATAAAAATTTTACAAAAAGCCCTACAATTTACACATTCCAAATTTCAAAAAGCAGAAATAAAACTAAAATTGGGAGATGTGTTGGTTTTTACAAATAATTATAACAAAGCGTTAATTTATTTTTCACAAATACAAACACAATTAAAAAACCATCCATTAGCACAAGAAGCTAGATTTAAAGTAGCACAAACCTCTTATTTTAAAGGAGATTTTAATTGGGCAAAAGCCCAATTAAAAATCTTAAAAGGAGCAACAACCCAATTAACGGCTAATGATGCAGTAGATTTATACCTCACCATTACTGATAATGAACCTGTAGATTCCATTCCGTCTGGACTCATACAATATGCCAAGGCAAGTTTGCTAGAGTTTCAACATAAAAACCAAGAAGCAATTACGGTTTTAAACGAAGTAATTACCAAGTATAAAGGGCAACCTATTGAAGATGAGGCTCTTTTAAAACAAGCAATGTTATTTATCAAACAAAAAGAATACGAAGATGCCATTATCAATTTTACAAAAGTAATTGCGATGGATGCTGAAGGTATTTTGGTTGATGATGCATATTATCAATTAGCAGAATTATACAACAATCAAATCCAAAATCCTGAAAAAGCAACGATATATTATAAAAAGATTATTTTTGATTTCCCATCAAGTATTTATTTGGTAGATGCGAGGAAAAAGTTTCGGAAATTACGGGGAGATGGGGTTCAGTAAACAGTGGGTAGTAGGCACAATTAAACAAATACACCATTAAACAATTAAACAATTAAACAATAATAATGTATATATACAATATTACTTTAAATATCGATAAAAGCATTCATAACGAATGGTTAGGTTGGATAGAATCTCATATTACAGACGTATTAGCAACAGGCTATTTTTCTAGTGCAAAATTAACCGAAGTATTGGTTACTGATGATGATGGAGCAACTACCTATTCCATTCAATACAGAGCAAAAACACGTAAAAATTTAGACAAATACTATCAATTTAATGCCGATAAATTACGTGTAGAGGGTCTTAAAAAATTTGGGGATAAAATGTTAGCTTTTCGTACGGAGTTGCGTATTGTAAGTCGGTTTTACCCAAAAACGGTGAGTAATTGATTAAATGAAAAATAAAACTTACAACAACAGAAAATTAATTGGTAAAATCGGAATAATTACTACAATTATTGGATTAATAAGTGCTTATTTTTATTGGGGTGTTGAACCACAAGAAACTATAAGTGGGTTTATTTGTGGTATAGGTGTGTCTGCTACTATTTTTCTTTTTCTGTAAAAAAACATAAAAATGAACGTTAAAGCAAAAAAACATTTAGGACAACATTTTTTAACTGATGAAACCATTGCAAAAAAAATTGCAGACGCATTGGTTGGTAACAACTACAAACATGTCTTAGAAATTGGTCCTGGCATGGGGGTTTTAACCAAGTACTTATTACAAAAAGAACCTAAAGTTACCGTAATGGAACTCGATAGAGAATCGGTTACTTATTTACACGATACTTTTCCGTTAGAACATATAAAACTAGACACCTCATCAAAAAAATTTAACATACTTGAAGGAGATTTTCTACAAAAAAATATTGCTACTATTTTTAATCAAGAACAGGTGGCTATTATTGGTAATTTTCCCTACAATATCTCTACACAAATTGTGTTTAAAGCTATTGAAAACAGACAGTTTGTACCAGAATTTGCAGGAATGTTTCAAAAAGAAGTAGCCAAACGTATTGCCGAAAAAGAAGGTAGCAAGGTATATGGAATTTTATCTGTCTTAACCCAAGCTTTTTTTGATGTTGAGTATTTATTTACCGTACCTCCGAGTGTTTTTAATCCGCCTCCCAAAGTAGATTCTGGGGTAATTAGGCTCACCAGAAAAAAAGATTTTTTGTTACCTGTAGATGAAAAACTATTCTTTAAAGTGGTAAAAACAGCCTTTAATCAACGAAGAAAAATGCTACGTAAAAGTTTACAATCTTTTCAGCTTTCTGATACTTTAAAAAATGACCTTTTTTTTACAAAGCGTCCTGAGCAATTATCGGTACAAGAATTTATTGAACTAACAGATAAAATTGCAAAAAACAAAGGATAATTATTGTTTCAATTTACAAAACAAATCCCACAAAACCACCCCACAACTTACCGAAATATTTAATGAGTGTTTTGTGCCTAATTGTGGAATTTCAATACATACATTAGATGCAGAAACTACGGTTTGTTGTACTCCTTTAACCTCGTTGCCCATTACAATGGCATATTTCTGATTTTTTTCTGGGATAAATTCATCTAACATCGTACTATTTTCTGCTTGTTCAATCGCTAAAACTTTAATTTTTTCAACTTTTAATTTTTCAATCAACGTAAGGGTATCTTCTACATATTCCCAAGCTACAGAATCGGTTGCACCCAAAGCCGTTTTATGAATGTCTTTGTTTGGTGGAGTTGCCGTAATACCACAGAGATAAATTTTTTCAATCAAAAAAGCATCCGAAGTTCTAAAAACCGAGCCAATATTATTTAAACTACGTATGTTATCTAACACCACAATTAAGGGTGTTTTTATAGTTTTTTTAAAGGTTTCTACCGATATTCTTCCTAACTCGTTGTTTTTTAATTTTCGCATAAGTTGTGTTAAAAAATTGAAAAATTAAATGATTAAAAAAACTGCTAACTGAAAACTGCTAACTGAATACCAAACACTAATAACTTTTTTCTATCTTCGCAAAACTAACTTAAAATTCTGAAAGTTTTGGCAAAAACAAAGGCTAAAAAAGTAACACCATTAATGAAACAATACAATGCTATCAAGGTAAAATATCCTGATGCAATGTTGCTTTTTAGAGTGGGCGATTTTTACGAAACCTTTGGTGAAGACGCTAAAAAAGCCGCAGGAATTTTAGGAATTATCTTAACCAAAAGAGGTGCCGGAAGTGCAAACGAAACCGCTTTGGCAGGTTTTCCACATCACTCATTAAATACCTATTTACCTAAATTGGTAAAAGCAGGGTTACGAGTAGCAATTTGCGATCAGTTAGAAGACCCAAAAATGACCAAAACCATCGTAAAACGTGGTGTTACCGAATTGGTTACTCCAGGAGTAGCATTAAATGATGAAGTCTTACAATCTAAAACCAACAACTTTTTAGCAGCAATTCATTTTAAAGCTACTAGACGAAATAAAGAAGGAAAAATAGGGATTTCTTTTTTAGATGTTTCTACGGGTGAATTTTTAGTTTCTGAAGGAAATACAGAATATATAGATAAGTTAAAAATAACTCAATCCAAAAGAATTGGAAGAAAAGCTTGGAATAAAGGTTTAACAAAAGAAACTGATATAAGGATAAAAGAGGGAAGTGAAAAACTATCTGATAGATATAAA
>CAZZPG010000063.1:0-10434 GCA_964655975.1 uncultured Flavobacteriaceae bacterium | reverse complement strand
TATATTGGGCACAATGGTAATTGTACCACTATGTTTTTCTATTATTTTTTTGGTGTAATACAAACCAATTCCAAAACCTTTTACATTGTGAGTGTTGCCTTTTGGGATACGATAGAACTTGTCAAAAACCTTTTCTTGTTGATGTTTTTCAATACCATTCCCATCATCAGCAACAAAAATTTCTAGAGTATTTAATACAGTATTTATGTTTATTTTAATGGCATTTCCCCCATATTTTATAGCATTTTCAATTAAGTTAGAAATAGCATTTTCAAAATGAAAAACATCAACAGAGATAATTAATTCATTAATATTAGAAGAGAAAGATATACTTTTTTTATCACAAATTAATTGATGTTTTTGAGTAATTTTTTTAACGAGGTCAATTACATTAATATCTTCTTTTTTAAGAAGTAATTTTTCGCTATCTAGGGTAGCAGTTTCTAGTAATTTTTCTACCATTTGATGCAGTTTCTTTAACTGAACTGTAGAAATAGAGATGTATTTTTTGGTTTTCTCTTTGTCTTCTATGGCATTAAAACTCTCTATAGCTTCTAGTGCTGTAGAAATGGTAGTTATTGGTGTTTTAAACTCATGTGTGATGTTACTAATTAAATCATTCTTAATTTCTGCCAATTCTTTTTGTTTGTTAATAATATTTAGTAGGTAAAATAGACTAGAAATAATAGCCAGAGATAATAAAAAGGATAATAATATACCGGTTAAACTGCGTTTTAGAGTTTCTGTAGTTGGGTTTTTAAATATTAATTGAAGATTTTCATCGGGTTTAAAAAATACAGAATGAGCATTAATAGTTAAAAAATTATCTTTTATTTGGGTTAATTTACCATTAATAAGTGAATCATTTTTTAAATGCTTTAAAAAAAAGTTACTTTGTATTCCTTTCTTTTGTAGCTCTATACTTAACAAAGAATCTATTTTTACATTGTTTAAAGTATCGTTTTTTATAGCGATATAAATTGTTTGAATTCCTTTAATTAATTTAATGCTATCAGAGTTTTTTTGTCCTTTAAAAATCTGTATTTTTGATTTGTTTTCATCTAATGATAGGTGAAGATTTGTATTCTCATCGTTAGAAAATTTTGTGTAAACAGGCATATATTCTAATGAATCTACCAAAGAAGTTGTATTTACTAAGGAAATAGAAGTAATATTTTTTGTTTTAATTTTGAAAGAAAAGTGAGAACTATCTTTTTTCTTTTTTAGGGGTGTTGATAATAAATTAGTAATTACTTGATTTTCAGTTAAATTAATTGTTTCTGAAAGATGGTTTGGAGAGAGAATTGTTATTACATTATTTTTTGAAATATTGGTATAATAAATGTCAATTGCTTTGTCTAAACTAATCTGAATTTCATTTAAAACACGTTGTTTATTCTCTTGGTAATTTTTATAATTCCAATAAAATTGTACTGCAATAGTAGTTAGTATGGTAGCAGTAATTAGGTATAAAATCCAACGTTGTTTTTGGGTATTCATGTATCAAAGGTAAAAGAATTCTTTAGAAATAATTGCTCATTAACATTCATTAACACTTATTAGCCTGAAAAAATGCTTACTTGTTGCATATTTGTACTTTACTAACTTAAAAAACCATATTATGAGAAAAACAGTTGTTTTAGTTAGTTGTTTTTTTATTGCAAATACGTTTGCACAAAAATCTTTTTATGGAAAAGCAACCTATAAAACCCATAGAAAAATGGATTTAAAAATTAACGATTCTAAAGGAACACCAAATTCTGATGTTCAAAAGCAGTTACAAGAACAGTTAAGAAAAATGTTTCAAAAAACTTATACACTACAGTTTACAAAATTTGAGTGAGAGTTTATCAAAAAAAAAAGTTAAAAGTAGTTTATTTAGGATTTAAATATTTGTTAATTCTATATACAATATCTTGTAAATGATAACGGGTAATTGTATTTGAGGCTGTTGTAATAGCACGTTTAACATCTCTTTTAATATGTTTTAATTCACCCCTTACAACAGGTTTAATGTCAGACTGGTTTACGTTTATTAAGGTTTGTTTAAGGTATCTGCCATAATCTATTTTTTTAGGATTTTTAGCATCATTTAATAAAAACCCTAGTCTATCTATATAGGCACGTTGTAAATTTCTACGATAAGTATCAATTTTTTTATGATGATACAATTCAGACCAAATACCCTTACGTAAATCACTTATCATAGCAGTAAGAGAGTATGCTTTGTACCCATTTAAGGTTTCATTTTCAATCATACGAGCCATTCTCCCTAGTTTTAAAATTCTCTTTAATGTATGTACCTGTATCTGTCTAATTCGTTCTACAGAACCAGAAAATTCAATTTTATTAAAAATATTTTTGTTAATTAACCATTTTGGTGTTGCAAATAACTGTTTGTTTAAAAATAATAAAGATTTTTTTTGATGATTTTTATTTACATATGTATAAACAGCACCCTTTTCATCAGTAGTTTTATAATGCTCATAAACCCCTCCAATATTAGATGCTACATGCCCCATATAGCGATTAAATTGATAAATTAACTGTTTGTACATTGTTTTTAATTCTTCATACGTTTCACCCTCTTTTGCCGTCCAATCTTGTAAATGAGGTAATATTCTTTGTAGGTTTTTTATACCATACAAACTTGCTTTTATAGCATTATCGCCTAAATCCTCTGTTTGAGAATGTGGGTCAATAACATTTCTTACTTGTTGTTGTCCAAAACGATATTTTGGGTCATTTGCATATTTTGTAATCCATCCATTTAATATTTTTTTTTCTCCTTTGGCAGATTTGCTTAATATTGGGCGATATCCCCAAGAAATGGCATATTTATCATATATATTAATTTTAGGAAACATATATACGCCTTTGTCTTCTGGTTGTGCTACATAATTAAAACGAGCATAATCCATTATAGAAGGGGCAATCCCATTTTTTTGAGTAAAAGTCGCAGAGCGTAAAGAATCTACAGGAAAAGCAGCACTTGCTCCCATATTGTGTGGTAAGCCTAGTGTATGACCTACTTCGTGGGATGATACAAATCTGATTAGTTGTCCCATAGTTTCGTCTTTAAATTTATTTTTTCGTGCATCTGGATTAATGGCAGCAGTTTGAATAAAGAACCAGTCGTGTAATAATGTCATTACATTGTGGTACCAATTAATATCAGATTCTAATATTTCTCCAGATCTTGGGTCACTAACATGGGGACCGTTTGCATTAGGTATTGGAGAGGCTAAATAACGGACTACAGAATAACGAATATCTTCTGGACTATATTCTGGGTCTTCTTCTTTGGTTGGTGCATCTTTAGCAATAATTGCATTTTTAAAACCTGCACTTTCAAAAGCTTTCTGCCAATCTTCTATACCTAATTTAATATATTTACGCCATTTTTTTGGTGTAGCATCATCTATATAATAAATAATTTGTTTTTTAGGCTCTACTAATTCACCTTTTTTAAATTTTTCTAGATCTTTATCTTTTACCTCTAGCCTCCAGCGGTCTATATAGGTAATGGTTTTACTTTTGTGTGTTTCTAAGCCATAATCTGTTTGATTTGTTGTAAACCATCCAACCCGTTCATCAAAATATCTACGTTTCATAGGGGTTTTTGGTAGTAAAACCATAGAGTTACTCATTTCTATAGAAATAGACCCTACACTTCTGTTTGAAGGAGGTTTGCTAGCAAAATAGGTTTTTATATGTCTAATTTCTATGTTTTTTGGGTAACTACTAATTCTTTCTATATAAGAACGAGATTTATCCATTCTAGAAATTTTATATTTCTTTCTGCTAGAACTAGGAAGCCCCATAATTTTTACATCAGTTGAAAATAAAGAGGTTGCATTAATAACTGTGGAGGTAGAGTCTTTGCTAAATGCTTTGATTGGAAAAGAATATAAAATAGGTTCAAAATTAGAGTTTACCACTGCTTTATAAATGGGTAAAATAGTATCTGCAATTACATGATAAGAAACAACTCTTAGTAATATTTTTTTACCTTTTTTTTGCCAACGTAATACTTGTGTGTTTTGCTTCCCTCCTCCAAAACCTAGTCCATTAGTAGTTTTGGCAATTCTTGTTACCATTAGCATTTCTCTTTCTAAAAGAGAATCGGGTATTTCAAAAAGGTACGTTTCTTCTTTTTTGTGTATTTTAAAAAGACCTTCGTCAGTTTTAAATTCTTTAGTAACAACTTTATTATAAGGTTTTATTGCTCCCTTTTTAGGTTTTTTCTTTGGGTCTTGAATTTCAGATTTTTTACTTTCTATCTTCTGTTGTGCTGTAGTGTCTATTGTTGTAAAACCAAAAATAAAAGTAACTACAAGTAGTTTTATGAAAAGTTTCTTTGTCATTAATATAAAGTTTAGGAATGGTTAATTGTTGTTGTCTTGAAAGGAATAATAAAAGAGTTGTTAAAGGTTATTTGGAATGATTTTTTAAAATCTATAACCAATATTTGCACCAATTCTTGGAACTAGTACTGGAGAAAAACTACTAAATAAATTTCTTCCTACACCTATATGAAAATCAATAGTTAATGCGTCTTTTGAAATATATTTTATACCAACTGCTACACCCAAAGCAGCATCCGTATAACTTTTATTTGTTTGATGTATTTTTTTTTCTCCAAAATTTAAACCCAAAAAAGCTTCTCCAAAATAGTTCCATTTTAAATTTGATGAAAAATAATGACGAAAATAAGGGGTTATCATTTTATCTTCTAAATATCTAATACCATCTCTTTTTTTTCCAAAATTAAATAAGATAGAAACCCCAACGGAAGAATCGTTATTTAGATAATTCTCATAAGAAATTTCTAGTGTCTTTACTACTAAAATATCAAGAATATCTAATTTAATTTCTTGTTGTGCTTGTGTAAAAGAGCTTACTAGAATAGTGAAAATGATGAATAGTTTTTTCATAATATGTTTTTGTATTAAATTAACGTATTTTTTATATTATAAGTGTACAAATTTAAACTAAAAATTTGTATTTTTCTTAAAAAATAATTTTAGAAAAAGGCACTCTCTTATCTAAGTAACTAGTCTTAAAGTATAAAAATAAGTTTATAATTTGTTAAGATTTTGGTTGTTATAATTTTACTATGTTTTTTTTTCTTCTTTTAATAATGAGAATAAAAATGATCTAAAGATTGATAATAAAACACTAAATAATAAGGCTGTAAAAAAACCACTTACCACAAAATCTGTAACTAAGTTTCCTGCTAATAATATGATTATTGCATTAACTACAAACAAGAATAGCCCAAGTGTTACAATGGTTGCTGGTAAGGTAAAAAAGATTAAAAGAGGTCTTACAAACATGTTAAGTAATGAAATAACTACTGCTACAATAATTGCAGTTCCAAAATTACCAACAGTAATTCCAGGTAAAATACTTGATAATATAATGACTGCTAATGCGGTTAATAAGAGTTTTAAAAAGATTTTCATTTTCTAATTTTTTAAATTATCGTTATTATAAAAAGCAGTCTTTTTTTAGATTGCGATATAATTAATATCAATTATATAATCTAAAATTATACCAATAAGTAAAAGCTGCAGATTTGTCAGTTTTGGTTGTTTTTTTGTTCTTGAAGTTCGGCTGCTTTACGTTCTAATTCTGCTTGAAATTCTTCCATTACAGGTTTTACAGTGCTTTCTGGTATTTCTGCTACTTTTATGTATAGTAATCCATCAACAGCATTATTAAATTTTGGGTCTACGTTAAATGCAACTAAACGGGCATTTTGTTTTATATATTTTTTAATTAAAACGGGTACTCTTAACACACCAGGTTCTAATTCATCAATAATTTTATCAAATTTTTTAAGGTCTGCTTGGGTTTCATCAAAAACAAAATCTTTATCGGCATCTTTTAACCTAACTTTAAATTCTTTTTTTGGTTGAATATATTGTGCTACATAAGGGTCATAATAATGAGATTTCATAAACTCTATCATTAATGATTTTGAAAACTCAGAAAATTGATTGCTAATGCTTACTCCACCCATTAAATATTTATAGGTAGGATACCGTAAGGTTACATGTATAATTCCTTTCCAAAGTAAGAATAAAGGCATTGGTTTTTGTTGATAATTTTTAGATACAAATGCTCTACCAAGCTCCATAGCATCTTGCATCATAGGGTATAATTCTGGTTCAATTCTAAATAAGGTTTGTATGTAAAATCCGTTGATACCGTATTTTTTAAAAATATCTTTCCCAAGCCCCATTCTATAAGCTCCTGCCAATTCATTTGCATCTTTATCCCATAAAAATAAGTGATAATAATACCTATCAAACTTATCTAAATCAATTGCTTTATTAGTACCTTCTCCAATATCTCTAAAAGTAATTTCTCTTAAACGTCCAATTTCATGTAAAATATTAGGTATTTCTTTTGCATTTGCAAAGTATACTTCGTAATTTTTACTTCCTAACAGTCTTTTTCCATTATCTCTTAACTTTTCTATTTCTTTTAAAAATAGTGCAGTATTTTTTTGAGCAACAATTTTTTTAGTTCTTTTAAAGTTTTTTAATTTATGTGTAGTAATAATCTTTTTTGCTCCTTTTTCAAAAGGATTTGCCAACATATATGTTTTTTTTCTGATAAACTCATAAAAAGAGGGAATATCTTTATATTCTTCTTGAGCTGTTACAGAAATAGGTTTACCTATACGTACTTTTATAACTCTATGTTGTTGGGATAAAAGTTCTGAGGGTAGTTTTGCTGTTCTTAATGTATCACTAATTTTAGAAAGCACATAAAATAATCGACTATTTTTTGCATGAAAATAAATGGGAATTACTGGTACTTTTGCTTTTTTTATTAACCTTACAGCACCATCTTCCCAAGGCTTATCTACCATAAGTTTTCCATCTTTATAGGTAGAAACTTCTCCTGCAGGAAAAATACCAAGTGGTTTGCCCTCTCTTAAATGCAACAATGCACTTTTAATACCAGCAAGACTAGACTTTGTCTCCTTTATGTTTTCAAAAGGATTTACAGGCATTACATAAGGTTTTAGAGGTTCTATTCTGTGCAACAAAAAATTGGCAATTATTTTATAATCTGCTCTTTTTTCTATGAGTAATTTTAGTAATAATATACCATCAATTCCTCCTAACGGATGGTTAGAAATAGTAATAAAAGAATCTTCTTTAGGGATTCTTTTTAGGTCTTCTTCTGGTATTTCAAACTCAATTTTACAATCGTCTAAAACACCATTTAGAAAGGCTAAATCAGATTTGTTTTTATTTTTTTTATAAATTCTATTTAATGAAGAGATACGCAATATATTTACTAGTAGCCAACCAATAAAAGTACCAATAAATCCAAATTTTTCTAAGCCAATAACTTTGGCAATTTCTTTTGATGTAACTAAGCTCATTCAGTAAAATTTCTAGTACCAACAAAGATACTATAAAAATAGAAATATTATTTTATGATTAATTGTATAGTTTCTTTACTTATTTGTTTTAAAAGAACTGTTCCTTTTTTTTCAATATTTTTTATTGATTTCCTGTTAAAATGCCTAATGGTATAAAGAGTAGCATTTGTAGTATATTTGAGTTTAAAAGAGGTACTTAATTCATGATAAAATAATTTAAATTGATGGTATTTATCTTCAATACACACAGAAAAACTAATGGCAGAATTCTGTATTACATTTACTTTTAATTTATACTGATGTAGTTTTTTAAAAATATAGCTAATATTGTTCTCTACCATAAAAGAAAAATCATTGGCAGAAATGGATATAAATATTTGATTTTTTTTTACTACAAAACAAGGTATTAATGGGGCTAGTTTTACTCCTTTACTTACTTTTGTTCCTGGTTTTTCAATAGCTAAAAAAGAACGGACAAATAGAGGTATACTCTTTTTTTCTATAGGCTGTAATGTTTTTGGATGTATAACAGAAGCACCATAAAAAGCCATTTCAATAGCTTCTGTATAAGAAATTTGATGTAACAATTGTGTTTCAGAAAACACTCTTGGATCTGCATTTAAGATACCTTCTACATCTTTCCAAATCGTAACACTTTCTGCCTCTAAACAATAGGCAAAAATAGCAGCAGAATAATCAGAACCCTCTCTACCTAAAGTTGTTGTTGTATTATTGCTCCCTCCTAAAAAACCTTGAGTAATATTTAGCTTTAAGGGAGCAATTTTATTTTTAATACATTCTTCTGTAAATTTCCAATTAATTTTTGCGTCTCTGTAATTATTATCTGTTTTTATAAAATCTCTAACATCTAACCAGTTATTTTTAATACCTACTTTTGATAAGTAAGCACTAACAATTTTTGTTGAGAGCAACTCGCCAAAACTTACAATTTGATCATACAAATAATTATAATTTTGCGATCGATTTGTAGCTAAAAATCCACTTAAATTAGATAATAAAACAGATATTTCAAAAAAAATCTCATCATTTTTGTCAAATAAATCTCTTGCTATTTTTTGATGATATTCATCTACAAAATTAAGAGCATCTACCAATCCTTCAGATTTATTATAAAACGCATCTACCACTTTTTCAAAAGCATTGGTCATTTTACCCATCGCAGAAATTACAATCAATGTCTTGCTCTTTCCTTGATTTTCAATTATTTTTGCTACATTTTTTATAGTAGTCGCATCTTTAATAGAAGCTCCACCAAACTTAAATACTTTCATTTTAATTCTATTTCAATAAATTTTTTCAAAACATCTTCTTTTATATGATTACTTGCCAATCATCTAAAATTGTAGCACCAATTTTTTATAGAAATTAATAGTATTGGCATTCTCTTTAACACTTTCTAAGTCATTAATTTTGTATCATTAAAAACACAAAATTTACAATTTTCTTTACCATCCAATTAATGTCTTTATAACGTGTCATCTGTAACAATACCTAATAAAAACTCAACTAAATACTGCCAATTAGATACTAAAATTACTCCCAAATATCTGTTCTGTAATGTTCTTCTTCTCCTTCTAAAATTTGTAAATAACTTTTGTAACGAGACTCTGAAATTTCTTCATTTTCTAAGGCTTCTTTTACTGCACAATTTGGTTCATTTACATGAATACAATTATTAAACTTACAGTCTTGTTTTACCGCAAAAAATTCTGGAAAATAATCTCCCAATTCATCTCTATCCATATCTACCACTCCAAATCCTTTAATTCCTGGGGTATCAATAATTTTTGCACCAAACTCTAAATTAAACATTTCTGCAAACGTGGTAGTATGTTTTCCTTGGTTGTATTGTAAAGAAATTTCTTTAGTTTTTAAATTTAATGTTGGTTCTATTGCATTAAGTAACGTTGTTTTTCCTACTCCAGAATGCCCCACAAACATACTTGTTTTACCAAGCATTAGTTCTTTTACCGTATCTACATTTTTATTTTTTGTTGATGATACTTTTATACATTGATATCCTATTTTTTCATAAATCTTTTTTAGCATCATTACCGTTGCAAGTTGTTCTATTTTGTAACTATCTATCTTATTAAATAGTAAAATTGTTTTGATAGAGTAGGCTTCTGTAGTGACTAAAAATCGGTCTATAAATGGAGTAAAAGTTGGTGGATTATCAATAGTAATTAGTAAAAAAACCTGATCTATATTGGTTGCAATAATATGTGTTTGTTTGGAAAGGTTTACAGATTTACGTACAATAAAATTTTTACGATCGTGTATATTGGTAATTATACCTGTTTTTTCATCATTTTTGGTTTCTAAGGTAAAATCTACAACATCTCCTACTGCAATTGGGTTGGTGCTTTTAATACCTTTAATACGAAATTTTCCTTTGATACGGCATCTGTATAACGTATTTTCTGATTGCACCCAATACCAACTTCCTGTAGATTTATAGACAGTTCCTTTCATTACTACAAAGGTGTAATATTTTTGTGGTTTAAACTAATATCCCTCAAAGCGTTTAAAACCATTTGAGGGATAAATTTTAAAACTATTCTTTCAAAATTTTTTCTTGATGATTGATAGATTCTTGATGAATTGCTTTAAACATCTTTAACACAAATTCCTCACTCAATCCTCTACTTTCTCCTTCTAAAATCATATTTCCTAAAATTTCGTTCCATCGTTTAGATTGTAAAACAGCAACATTTTTGTCTTTTTTAAGATGACCTATTTTATCAGATACTTTCATTCTCTTACCAAGAATATCAATTATCTGACCATCGGCAATATTAATTTGAGTACGTAAATTTTCTAATTCTGCTCTATAATCTGCCTCTGTATTTGTAGTTTTTCTAATACGCAAATCTTCCATAATCTGAATTAATGCTTTGGGTGTAACCTGTTGTGCAGCATCACTCCACGCATTATCTGGGTCAAAATGAGTTTCTATCATCAATCCATCAAGCCCAAAATTCAGTGCTGCTTGACTTACTTCT
>CAZZPG010000062.1:0-10752 GCA_964655975.1 uncultured Flavobacteriaceae bacterium | reverse complement strand
ACTTTATAAGGAACTCTTTTTATTTCTTTTGATGATTCTGAAAACTTATTTCCCATAAAACGTTTAATAGAATAAACGGTTTTTGTAGGGTTGGTTACTGCTTGTCTTTTTGCAGGATCACCTACTTTACGTTCTCCTCCTTCTACAAATGCCACAATAGATGGTGTAGTTCTTTTTCCTTCTGCGTTAGGAATTACCACTGGCTCGTTACCTTCCATTACAGAAACACAAGAGTTGGTTGTTCCTAAGTCAATTCCTATAATTTTACTCATAATATGTGTGTTATTTTAATTTTAATTCAAATTTTTATTTACTGATGTTCTAACAGTCAAGATGTGTGCCAACAGTTTTTCAATAAATAATTGGCAGTTTTTTTTAAGGATTACTTAATAGTGTGACAAATTGACAGAATTAGTGTCTTAAGAATTAAAAGATAGGAAATTTGATTATATATAAAAATGTTCTATCTTTGGAAGGTTAACAAACAAGAAGTATAATTTTAAATATTTAAAAAATCATGAGTAAATTTGACGACAAAGTAGCACAGTACCAAAAATTTATGGACAACAAAGGTCTAAAATACAGTGCAGATGAATTAAGAGCTGTTACAAAAGGGTTAGGGCCATCTATTTATAAAAGAGACGCAGAAACAGTTTCTGGTTCTGATGCAAAAGAATTAGGAACTGTTAAGAAAAATTTTTTAATGAAAAAGTTAGGCTTAGATGATAGTCCTAAATTAGACGGAGCAATTGAAAAAGTGATGGATGCAATAGGAAAATCTGAAAGAAGTAAGTACAGAGCAGTTGTTTATTATATGTTAATGAAAGAATTTAAAAAAGAGTCTGTTTATAAATAAGATTTTTTTTATATATAAAATATAAAATCCAACTCAATGAGTTGGATTTTATATTTTTATAAAAACGAGTATATGTCTCAATTTATTAGTGTTTTTGATATGTTAAAGATTGGTGTTGGACCATCAAGTTCCCATACTTTGGGACCTTGGAGAGCAGCACAACTCTGGATTCAAAAGCTGAAAAAAACAATGTGTTTTAATGCTATTGACGGAATTAGAATAGATTTATACGGCTCTTTATCTTTAACTGGCAAAGGGCATGCTACAGATTTTGCAATTATGTTAGGTTTAAGTGGTACAGACCCAGAGTATATCCCCATAGAGGATATTCAGTCAATTATTTATCAAATAAAAACAACAAAAAGTCTATTTTTTAATGATGAAAAATCTATTATTTTTGATATTGATAATATTATTTTTAACAAAGATTTTTTATCATTTCACTCTAATGGATTAACATTTAGAGGTTTTTCTAAAGGAAAAGAAATTTCTACAGAAACGTATTTTTCTATTGGTGGAGGTTTTGTTACACAAGAAGAAGTAATTAAATCAAAAAAAATAAAAATTAGTAAAAAGAACTTTCCGTTTCCAATAAAACGTGCTACAGAGTTAGAAGAGTATTGTAAAAAAGAAGGAAAATCAATATCAGAAATTGTTTATCAAAATGAATTACAACTTAGAACTGCTCATAAAATTGATAAAGAATTATATAGAATTTGGGAGGTAATGTTAGAATCTATGTATTTAGGATGCCATAGCCAAGGAATTTTACCTGGAGGATTACATGTAAAACGTAGGGCATTTGATATACATAAAAGATTAATAAAACAAGCAACTTATACAAACTTGCAAGAGTGGATATCAACTATTAGAAGTACGGAAGTAAAGTTTAGAGAAATTTTAAAATGGGTAAGTTGTTTAGCTTTAGCAGTAAATGAAGTAAACGCCTCTTTAGGAAGAGTGGTGACTGCTCCAACAAACGGAAGTTCAGGCGTAATACCAGCAGTATTAATGTATTATTTATTGATTGAAAATCATGATGCAGATTTTAATGAAATCAAAAAATTTTTGTTAGTAGCTGGAGAAATTGGAAGTATTTTTAAGAAAAATGCCACAATTTCTGCTGCTATGGGTGGTTGTCAAGCAGAAATTGGTGTATCATCTGCAATGGCAGCAGGGGCATTAACTGAATTGTTAGGAGGTACGCCAGAACAATGTTTAGTAGCTGCAGAAATTGCTATGGAGCATCATTTAGGTTTAACCTGTGATCCTATAGGAGGGTTGGTGCAGGTACCTTGTATAGAACGTAATGCTATGGGAGCAATAAAAGCAATTAATGCCGCAGAAATGGCGTTAGAAACAAATCCTAAAGATTCACTAGTCCCTTTAGATAAGGTAATTGATACCATGTGGGAAACGGCAAAAGACATGAATCGTAATTACAAAGAAACATCAGAAGGAGGTTTGGCAATTACTGTTGGTTTAGCAAGTTGTTAATTTTTTTATTTTAAGTCATTACTATTATCGTGTAAAAACCAATTCAGTTCCAGTAGATAAGTTGGCATCAAAACCATAGCCATTACTATTAAATCCTTTTAAATCTTCTAGAGAATTAATGTTGTTATTAATAATATAACGAACCATTAAGCCTCGTGCTTTTTTAGCAAAAATAGCAATAACTTTATAAGCATTTCCTCTTAATTCTTTAAAAATTGGAGTAATAATAGTTGTTTTTAGACTGTTTTTTGGCAAGACTTTAAAATACTCATTACTTGCTAAATTAATAAATAATTCACCCTCTTGTAACTCGTTATTTAAGCTATTTGCTATTTGATAACTCCAAAATTTATATAAATTGTCTTTTGCCCCTACTTTTAATTTTGTTCCCATTTCTAATCGATATGGTTGTATTAAATCTAACGGCTTTAAAACCCCATATAAACCAGATAAAATACGTAAGCTGTCTTGTAATATTGGTAAGCTTTCTATTGATAATGAATTGATGTTGATGCCTCTAAATACTTCACCTGTAAATGTATAAATTGTTTGTTTAGCATTTTCTAATGTAAATGGTGTTTGCCAAGTTTGGTTTCTTTCATAATTTAAATCTGCCAGAGCAGGAGAGATTTTCATTAACTCTGCTAGTTTTTTTCTAGATAAAGTTTTTAACTTTTTATTAAGTTTATTAGATTGTTCTAAAAATTGTGGTTGTGTATGTAAATTAGTAGGTGCGGTGCTTTTAAAATCTAGAGATTTGGCAGGAGAAATAATAATTTTCATAAATAAATTGAGTTAAATTAGAAAGTTTAAAATTACAACTCAAAAGATAAAGATTCAAATCTTATCAAAATAAAAATTGATTGTAATATTGAAAAAATCAATTATAATTAGGATTGATAATAAAGTTTATCTTAAAAAATAGCTATATTTTTGTGTTTTTAAACAGTAACTTATTTTAGGTATGAAAGAAAATACGTTAGAAGTAGTACAAGAATTTGAAAAACATTATGTAAACAGAAGTAGTTGGTTAAGAGCTGCCATTTTAGGAGCTAATGATGGTATTTTATCTACCGCAAGTATTATTATAGGTGTTGCTGCTGCTACAAGCACAAGAGACTCTATTGTGCTTACAGGTGTTGCAGGTTTGGTTGCTGGGGCTTTGGCAATGGCTGCAGGAGAGTATGTGTCTGTTAGCTCTCAAGCAGATTTAGAAGCTGCAGATATAGAAAGAGAAAAAAAAGAATTAGAAGAAATGCCAGAAGCTGAAGAATATGAATTGGCAAAAATTTATATAAACAGAGGGTTAACAGAAAATTTAGCAGTACAAGTAGCCAGGCAATTAACAGAACATGATGCTTTAGAGGCTCATGCAAGAGATGAACTAGGAATTAATGAAATTACCCAAGCCCAACCTTTACAAGCAGCCTTTGCCTCTGGTGCTGCTTTTGTTTTTGGTGGTACATTACCTGTTATTGTTGCTTTATTTGGTACAGTAAAGCAAATGATATATTTACAATATATTTTTGCCTTATTATTTTTAATTATATTGGGAGGAGTAGCAGCAAAAGCAGGAGGCTCTAACGTTAAAAAAGCAATTATTAGAGTCACTTTTTGGGGTACTATGGCTATGGGGATTACTGCTATGATTGGTTATTTATTTGGTATAAATATGGGATAATCTTCTGTTTTAAGAAAGGGTGAAAGTTGGTTTTAGGGAGCTGATAGTTAGAAAAATACATTTTGATAAATTTTAATAGGACAATACTAATAAAATGAACATTCTATTTGAAGAAATTGGAAAGATATATACACCTTTTAAAACAAAGGAAAATATGCCTATTCAATCTAAAGGAGCAAAAGGGATAAGAGGAAAAATTATTTTAAACGAAAAATTTATTATAGGATTAAACGATTTAAGTGGTTTTTCTCATATTATTTTACTTTATTATTTTCATAAATCTAAAGGATTTGAGTTAGATACAATACCTTTTTTAGATGATGTAAAAAGAGGAGTGTTTTCTACAAGAGCTCCTAAAAGACCTAATGGTATTGGAATCTCTGTTGTTGAATTGTTAAATATTGAAAAAAACATATTGCATATCGAAAATATAGATGTTCTTGACGGAACCCCCCTGTTAGATATAAAACCGTATATTTCTAATTTTGATGTACACAAAACAAAAAAGGAAGGTTGGATTCAAAATAAAATTGAAAACCTAAATGTAATAAAATCAGATAAAAGGTTTCATTAAAATCAAATAAATTTAAGACACAAATTGATGTGAAAAATAAAATTATACCATTATTTCTTGTTTTTTTAAGTTTTGGAATGTTGGCTCAAAACAACGTGTTTTCTAAAAAACCATTAACTATAGGTGAAATTGTTGAGTTAAAATCAACAGTTTTAAATGAAAATAGAATACTTAATATTTATCTGCCACTTGAGTATGATAAAAATTTAGAGAAAAAATATCCTGTTATTTATGTATTAGATGGTACTATTAATGAAGATTTCTTACATATTGTTGGGTTAACTCAATTTGCCTCTTTCTCTTGGATTAACATAATGCCAGAATCTATTGTTGTAGGGATTGCTAACGTAGATAGAAAAAGAGATTTTACGTTTCCTACAACAATAAAAAAAGACAAAAAAGACTTTCCTACTACTGGAAGTTCTGCTAAATTCATCAATTTTTTAAAGAATGAAGTACAGCCTTTTATTACCAAAAACTATCAAATATCAGCAGTAAAAACTATTATTGGACAATCTTTGGGAGGGTTGTTAGCTACCGAAATTTTGTTTAAAAACCCAGACTTATTTGATAACTATGTTATTGTAAGCCCAAGTTTATGGTGGGATAATCAATCGTTATTACAATTGAATCCAGTCACTTATACTACTAAGAAATCTATTTTTGTGGCAGTAGGTAAAGAAGGTAAAATAATGGAGCGTGATGCCAAAAATTTATATAAAAAATTAAAAAAAGATAACAATACATCTACAAAAGTTTATTTTGAGTTTTTCGAAAATCAAGATCACGGAGACGTGTTGCATTTGGCTTCTTATAATGCTTTTGTAAAAGTATTTAAAAAGAAAAAGTAAAAAATTATTCTTTAGAATTTACTGTATAAGTTCTCCATTTATTTATACAATTTACTATATCGTTAGGAATATTTGAAGTAAACTGCATAAATTTACCAGTAGTTGGGTGTGTAAATCCTAATGTTTTAGCGTGTAAGGCTTGTCTTGGCAAGATTTTAAAACAGTTTTGTACAAACTGTTTGTATTTGGTAAAGGTAGTGCCTTTTAAGATATCATTCCCTCCGTAGCGCTCATCGTTAAAAAGAGTATGACCGATATGTTTAAAATGTGCTCTAATTTGGTGAGTTCTACCTGTTTCTAATTTACATTCTACTAATGTTACATATGTTAAACGTTCTAATACTTTAAAATGTGTAACGGCATGTTTCCCAAAATCGCCTTCAGGAAAAACATCCATTTGCAATCGGTTTTTAAAACTACGTCCAATGTGTCCTTCAATACGGCTTTCATCTTCATCAATATAACCCCAAACAAGTGCTATATATTTACGTTCTGTTGTTCTATCAAAAAATTGCTTTGATAGATGTGCCATGGCAAATTCTGTTTTGGCAACAACTAATAAACCACTGGTGTCTTTATCAATTCTATGTACCAAACCAGGGCGTTCGTTACTGTTGGTAGGAAGATTTTTTATGTGATGAATTAGCCCATTTACCAAAGTGCCAGAATGGTTTCCATGACCAGGATGAACTACCATACCTGCAGGTTTGTCTACCACAATTACAGCATCATCTTCATAAATGATATTTAACGCTATATCTTCTGCAATCAATAAATTTTCATGAGGGGGATTGGTTAAAATTACTTGTACAATATCTTTTGGCTTTACTTTGTAACTTGATTTTACCACCTTATCATTTACTAAAATAGCACCTGTTTTACCTGCTTGTTGTATTTTATTTCGTGTAGCATTTTCAATAAAATTCATCAAAAATTTATCTACTCGTAAAGGTTCTTGTCCTTCGGTAGCTGTAAAACTATAATGCTCGTACAATTCGTCATTATCTCTATCTGTAGTATTTTCTTGCATTATTTTTTGAGTTGGTAATGTTTTAAAATCTGATAAGGTTTGTTTTTTATAAATTGTGTACTAATTTTTTTCTTCTAAAAACAGATAGAAGTCAAAAAAAATTACTGCTTTCCATCACCTAAAATTAAATTAATCGTAGAGTTTTTGGGTAATTTATCTCCTGCTTTAATTTTTTTACCATTATATTTTAACCCTCTCACTACATTTTTTCCAATATCAGTAACCCACGTAATGTTTATACCTACTATAAATCCTATAGAACGCAAGTGTGTTGTGGCTTGACGTTTTGTTTTTCCATTTAATTGTGGAATGGTAATATCTCTATATTTAGACGGATTTAAGGTTAGGTAAATTTTACGTTTTTCTTTTACAAATTCTCCTGCAGTAGGAGTTTGCTCTATTACAGATTTTTTTGGGTATGATGGGTTGTAGCTTGCAGAATCAATTACAATAAAATCTAAATTTAATTCGGTCAGTTTTTGTTGCACATCTGCCAAATTCATTTTTTGTAAATTAGGGACTTGTATTTTTTGGTCATGATTGGTAGTAACCCCTAGCCACCATTGAAGCAAAAAAACAAAAACCACCAAACCCACTAAGGCAATGGCTATTTGTTTAAAAAAGATTTTACTTTTTACAAATTGTATAAAACTCATAGGTCTATTTTTTTATATATACAAATATATAAAAAGCAAACGTTGTAGATTCTATTATTATTTTAATAAATTTGTTTCAAAACAGAAAACACCTAAATGAAAAAAAATATTGCCATTATAATGGGAGGATATTCATCTGAAGTAGATATTTCGATTACTAGCGGAAACGTTGTTTATTACCATTTAGACAGAACAAAATACACCCCCTATAGAGTTTATATCTTAATAAACAAATGGGTGGTTTTTTCTGATGATGGAGAGGAATATTCTATTGATAAAAATGATTTTTCAGCAATAATCAATAATCAAAAAATCACTTTTCATTGTGTTTTTAATGCTATTCATGGAGCTCCTGGAGAAAACGGAGCTATTTTAGCTTATTTTGATTTGATAGGTATAAAACATACCTCAGCACCATTTTATCAAATGGCTTTAACATTTAATAAACGAGATTGTTTAAGTGTTGTAAGAGCCTACGGTATTAAAACGGCTACCTCTGTATATTTAAATAAAGGAGATGAAATTAATCTACAAAAAATTGTAAAAACAGTGGGGTTACCCTGTTTTATAAAACCCAATAAAGCAGGTTCTAGCTTTGGTATTTCTAAAGTATATACTTTAAAAGATATTTTGCCAGCCATAGAAAAAGCACATAAAGAAGATTCTGAAATTTTGATAGAATCTTTTTTAGATGGTATAGAAGTTTCTGTAGGAGTAATTAAATACAAAGGAAGCATTAAAGTACTACCCATTACAGAAATTGTTTCTGAAAATGATTTTTTTGACTATGAAGCAAAGTACAAAGGAAAATCGCAAGAAATTACTCCTGCAAGAATATCTAATAAACAAGCAGAAAAGGTAAGAAAAGTCGCAAAAAAAATATATACAATTTTAAATATGAAAGGTTTTTCTAGATCAGAATTTATTTTTATAAAAGATGAACCTTATTTCTTAGAAATGAACACTGTACCAGGATTAACAAAAGAAAGTCTACTTCCTCAACAAGCAGAAGTTGCCAATATATCTTTACAAGAATTATTTGGTAATGCCATTAAAAATTGTAAGATTTAGATGAAAGAACATCCTAATAAAAAGAAGTATTTTCTAAAATTACTACAGTAATTTTTATTAGACAATATTATATAATAATACATAAATTTATGAAAAAAGCAGTATTTCCAGGATCATTTGACCCCATAACCTTAGGACATATAGATATTATAAAAAGAGCCATTCCACTATTTGATAAAATTGTAATTGCCATTGGTATCAATGCCGAAAAAAAATATATGTTCTCTTTAGAAGAACGTGTAAACTTTATAAAAAAAAGTTTTGCTGATGAACTAAAAATTACTGTTACCAGATACAAAGGATTAACTGTAGAGTACTGTAAAAATATAGATGCAGATTTTATATTAAGAGGGCTAAGAAACCCTGCCGATTTTGAGTTTGAAAAAGCCATAGCACAAACCAATCGTAAACTCTCTGGCATAGAAACTGTGTTTTTATTAACCAGTGCAGAAACATCATTTATTAGCTCTTCTATTGTAAGAGATATTATACGTAATGGAGGAGATGCGTCTAAATTGCTACCAAATTTATAAAAAAATAAAAAAAAAGCTCTATATTGCACCGTCAATTTAATAATAATTTAAAACAAAAAAATCATGAAATTAAAAAACATTATTTTAGGAGTAGCAATCTTATTTGCTAGTGTGTCATTTGCACAAGAACACGTAGTTAAAGTAAACCCGCTAGGTTTAGCTTTTGGGCTAGCAAATGTAGGGTATGAGTTTTCGGTGAATGACTCTCAATCTTTAACCATTTCGGGATCTTATTTTAACATTGCAAATATTAAAGGATTTGGTGCAGGTTTAGAGTATAGATTCTACTTTGATGGAGAGGCTATTCAAGGATGGCACGCAGGACCATCAGTAGGTTTTTTCTCATTAAAAGACAATTCATCTAATTCTGGAACTGTTATTAGTTTAGGAGGAGAAGTTGGACATCAATGGGTATTTGGAGAGAATTTTGCATTGGATGTTTTTGCAGGTTATTCCGCACTTATTGGAGGGGAAAAATTATTAGGATTATCAGGCTCATCACCTACTTTTGGTGTTTCTATTGGATATGCATGGTAGTTTAGTATAAAATAATTCATAAAAAAAACACGGCATTTGCCGTGTTTTTTTTATGAATTATTTTATACTTATCAAGAAAAAGGTAATGGAAAGACTATAAAAAACACAAATAGTTTACATTAAAAAAGAAGAGTTAGTTACTCTTTCTCGGTCATTTTTTTTACGTAATTTGTAATAATTACTATGGTGGTAGCACCTACTTTTCCCTCAATATATTTGGCGTTTTTTGAGTCTAATGAAATTCTACGAACTGCTGTTCCTTGCTTAGCCACCATACTAGAGCCCTTTACTTTTAAATCTTTAATTAGTACTACAGAATTTCCTGCTTGTAAAATATTACCGTTTACATCTCTATGAATTACTTTTTCACTTTCACCTAAGTCTTCTCCTGTAGCTTGGGCAAAACGTAAATCATCATCTTCTAAATACATCATATCTAACAAATCTTTTGGCCATCCCTCATTTTTTAAACGAGATAACATTCTCCATGCTACTACTTTTACGGCTCTATGTTCAGACCACATACTATCATTTAAACAACGCCAATGGTTAGCATCCGTATTTTTTGAATTTTCAATTTGGTCAATACAAATAGAACACGCCAATAAGCTTCCGTCTACACCACCTGTAGATGTCGGCTTTACCTCATAAATGCTTAAATTTTTTGTAGTTGCACACAACTCACATTGTTTGTTACTTCTGTTTTGTAATTCTTCTATTAAACTCATTATGTATTTTTGGTGACTTTATTTAATCAAAGTCACAATTATTTTTAATAATTATTTTAGACAAAAGTACAAATTTTTTCATCCTGTTAAAGGCTTTAGAATTTGTTCGTTTTTTATTGATTTTTAACCTACATAATACACTAGTTTATTTTTTAGCGTTTTTTTTGTAAAGAATAGCTAATTTAGGCGGGGCTAGTGGAACTATAATAAATAGAACAAATCCCTCTCTATCAAGATTATACAATTGATTTAAATTGCTCTAAAAAGCGAATATCATTTTCATAAAACATTCTAATATCTGGTATTTGATATAGTAACATAGCAATACGCTCTATTCCCATACCAAAAGCATAACCACTATATTTTGTAGAATCTATATTTGCATTTTTAAGTACATTAGGATCTACCATACCACAGCCCATAATTTCTAACCAACCAGTACCTTTGGTAATTCTGTAATCGGTTTCTGTTTCTAAACCCCAATAAATATCTACCTCGGCACTGGGCTCTGTAAACGGAAAGTAGGAAGGGCGTAAACGTATTTTAGATTTTCCAAACATTTCTTTAGTAAAATAGAGTAAAGTTTGTTTTAAATCGGCAAAAGAAACATCTGTATCTATGTATAAGCCTTCTACCTGATGAAAAATACAATGTGCTCTTGCTGAAATATCTTCGTTTCTAAACACACGCCCAGGAGAAATAGTTCTAATAGGAGGGGTATTATTTTCCATATAGCGT
>CAZZPG010000061.1:0-10808 GCA_964655975.1 uncultured Flavobacteriaceae bacterium | reverse complement strand
TTTTGATAAAAATTTAAGTTATTTCTAGTAATATTCCCTCCAAAAGAAAAGGTATGAACAACACACTCACTGTCTGATTGTTGCTCAATAAAGGTGTTATCAACCAAAGAAGATGTTAGTTTATCATTCTGTATTTTATAATAATCTACCGTTGAATGTCTATCGGCAAAAATTTCTGTTACCGAATTGGTTAACGATATATTTTCGGTTAAACTTTGATGACGCTCTATAATTTGAACATGTGCATTTTGGTCTACTACAATTAAATTACGAGGCTGTAGCAATGTAGCACGTTTTATTCCTGTAGTAAAATTAATGATTTGAATTGGCTTGGTAACTTCTATATTTTTAGAAATATGAATATACGCTCCTTCATTAGCAAAAGCAGTATTTAACGAGGTTAAATTGTCTTTTTTGGCAATTTTATTAAAATAATTTTCAATAACTGCTCTGTATTTAGGTTTCGCTAAAGCAGATGATAATAAACATACATCAATATTTTCATGTGTAGTTTCTGATAAAAATGAACTGTATTTCCCATCAATAAATACAATTTTATAAGTATCAATATCATGAATAAAATATTTTTTTACTTCTGATAAATTTACAGTAACTTCCTCTTCAGAAAAAAGTTTATAATCTTGTTTTAAAATAGAATTTAACGATGTGTATTTCCAATCTTCCATCCTTTTTGAAGGAAATCCTACATTTTCAAAATATTTAATTGCTTCTGTACGAATAGTATGTACATTCTCAGAAATTGCTGTGGCTTTATTTTCAAAAGCAATATGTGATGCGATGAGTTTTTCTTTTAAATCCATTGATTTTATCTTTACTGTCATTCCTACAAAAGGCAGGAATAACAAAATTTAGATTATACTAACTCCTTTTTAATCCAATCATACCCTTTTTCTTCTAACTCTAAAGCAAGTGAGGCATCGCCAGATTTTACAATTTTTCCATCATACAAAACATGTACAAAATTGGGTTTTATATACTCTAACAACCGTTGGTAGTGGGTAATTACAATTACAGAGTTGTCTTTAGATTTTAATTTATTTACTCCATTTGCCACAATACGGAGAGCATCAATATCTAATCCAGAATCTGTTTCATCTAAAATGGCTAATTTAGGCTCTAACATTGCCATTTGAAAAATTTCATTTCGTTTTTTCTCACCTCCAGAAAACCCTTGGTTTAAAGAACGAGATAAAAATTTACGATCCATTTCTAACAATGCTGCTTTTTCTCTAATCATTTTTAGCATTTCTTTTGCAGGCATTTCTTCTAATCCTTTTGCTTTACGGGTTTCGTTAATAGCTGTTTTTATAAAGTTAGTTACCGTAACTCCTGGAATTTCTACAGGATATTGAAACGATAAAAACACTCCTTTATGAGCTCTTTCTTCTGGTAATAATTCACTAATATCTTCATCTTCTAGTTTAATTCTTCCTTTAGAAATTTTATACTCTTCTTTTCCTGCAATAATATTTGCCATGGTACTTTTTCCTGCTCCGTTAGGCCCCATAATTGCGTGTACTTCTCCTGGGTTTACCGTTAAATTAATTCCTTTCAGAATTTCTTTATCATCTATGCTTGCGTGTAAATTTTCTATTTTTAACATTCTCTGTTTGTTAAATTGTGTATCTGTTTAAACATCTCTAATTTACCCCTTTGGGGGATGAAAGGAAAGGGTTTATCCTACCGATCCTTCTAAAGATATTTCTAATAATTTTTGTGCCTCTATAGCAAATTCCATTGGTAACTTATTCAAAACTTCTTTACTAAATCCGTTTACAATTAATGCGATGGCTTTTTCAGTATCAATACCTCGTTGATTACAATAAAATAATTGGTCTTCTCCTATTTTACTCGTAGTGGCTTCATGTTCTATTTGTGCTGATGTATTTTTTGCTTCGATATATGGAAATGTATGTGCCCCACATTCATTTCCCATCAATAAACTATCACATTGAGAAAAATTACGTGCATTAGTGGCTCTTTTGTTAATTTGTACCAAACCTCGGTAACTATTTTGAGATTTTCCTGCTGATATTCCTTTAGAAATAATGGTTGATTTGGTGTTTTTACCCAAGTGAATCATTTTTGTTCCTGTATCTGCTTGCTGATAATTATTAGTAACGGCAATCGAGTAAAACTCACCAACTGAATTATTTCCTTTTAAAATACAACTCGGATATTTCCAAGTTACAGCACTTCCTGTTTCTACTTGTGTCCAAGAAATTTTTGCATTAGTGTTGCAAATTGCTCTTTTGGTTACAAAATTAAAAACGCCTCCTTTTCCGTTTTTATCTCCTGGAAACCAATTTTGTACGGTAGAGTATTTTACTTCAGCATCATCCATCACTATAATTTCTACTACTGCTGCATGTAATTGATTTTCATCTCTTTGTGGTGCAGTACATCCTTCTAAATAACTTACATAACTTCCTTTATCTGCAACTACAAGTGTTCTTTCAAATTGCCCTGTCCCACTTTCGTTAATTCTAAAATAAGTTGATAATTCCATAGGACAACGTACTCCTTTTGGGATGTAACAGAAAGACCCATCAGAAAAAACTGCTGAGTTTAATGCTGCATAAAAGTTATCTTTTGTAGGAACTACTGTTCCTAAATATTTACGTACCAACTCTGGATGTTCTTGAATAGCTTCTGATATGGGCATAAAAATAATACCTTTTTCACCCAATGTTTTTTTAAATGTAGTGGCTACAGAAACAGAATCCATTACAATATCTACAGCAACATTTGCTAATCGTTTTTGTTCATCTAAAGATATTCCTAATCGTTTAAAAGTATCTAATAGCTCTGGGTCTACCTCATCTAAACTATTTAATTTCGGTTTCTTTTTAGGGGCAGAATAATAGGCAATGTCTTGAAAATTTGGTTTTTCATAACTTACATTCGCCCAATTGGGCTCTTCCATTTGTTGCCAAATTTTAAAAGCATCTAAACGCCATTTAGTCATCCATTCTGGTTCATTTTTCTTTTTAGAAATAGCTCTAACCACGTCTTCATCTAATCCTTTAGCAAAGGTTTCACTTTCTATATTGGTATAAAAACCATACTCATACTCTTTGGTTTTTAGTTCTTCTCGAAGATTATCTTCTGTATATTTCATACTTTAATTTATGCTGTTGCAACGTAAAAAATTTATAAAATTGAGTATCCCTATTTTTAGCAATCCTCTTAATAATTTAGACACTTTATTTATGCTTTTAATTCTTCTAATTTACAATGTTTGAAACTTTTATGACCTCTTTAAATAGATTAATTCTAAATAGAATGCAAATATACGTACAAAATATGACTTTTAGAACCTGTTTATCATCCATAAAAACAATGCTTTTATCAATATTTATTTGATAAGATGTTTTTATCTTTGCAAGATGTTAGAAAATAAAAATACACAAAGAACTACTTTAGCCACACTTGGTGAATTTGGATTAATAAATCATTTAACCAAACATTTTACAGTACAAAACTCATCTACTTTTAAAGCTATTGGTGATGATGCTGCTGTATTAAAATCAACAAAAAAACAAACCTTAATTACTACTGATTTATTGATTGAAGGTGTGCATTTTGATTTAAGTTACATGCCTCTTAAACACCTAGGATACAAAGCAGTAATTGTTAATTTGTCTGATATCTATGCAATGAATGGGAAAGCTGAGCAAATTACTGTTTCTATTGCAGTATCTAATCGATTTTCTTTAGAAGCATTAGAGGAATTGTATGCAGGTATTCAATTAGCCTGTACTACCTATAAAGTCGATTTAATTGGTGGTGATACTACTTCATCTACTAAAGGAATGTTAATTTCTATCACCGCAATTGGTACTGCCAAAAAGAATGATGTTGTGTATAGAAAGACGGCTAAACCAACTGATTTAATTGTGGTTTCTGGTGATTTAGGGGCTGCCTATTTAGGGCTACAGATTTTAGAAAGAGAGAAACAAGTGTTTCAAGTAAACCCTAAAAATCAACCAAATTTAGAAAATTATACGTATTTAATAGAACGTCAATTAAAGCCTGAAGCTAGAAAAGATGTGGTAGAAATTTTGGGGAAATTAGAAGTAAAACCCACAGCAATGATTGATATTTCTGATGGTTTATCTTCTGAAATTATACATATTTGTTCTCAAAGTAAAGTGGGTTGTAAGATTTATGAAGATAAATTTCCGTTAGACCCACAAGTAATCTCAACCTGTGAAGAGTTTAATATGGATAGTACTATGGTAGCTTTAAGTGGAGGAGAAGATTATGAGTTATTATTTACTATTGCTCTGTCTGATTATGATAAGGTTAAAGCAAATCCTAATTTTACAATTATCGGTCATATTACTGATGCTACCGAAGGGTTAAATTTAGTAACTCGTGCCAACCAAGAAATTACATTGAAAGCTCAAGGGTGGAATGCTTTAAAACAGGAGTAAATTACTTAAAAGGTTTCTTTTAAATTATCTTAAAAACTCTTGTAAAGCGACTATCAATTCATCTTTATTTTCTATATGACTCATGTGTCCGTTAGAAAATAAATAGCTTTTTATTTGATGTTTTTTAGTAAATTCTAATAATTTATCGCCCTTTACTACGGTATCTTTATTGCCAATAATAATACTTTTTTTAAAAGATGCATTAGCAAAAAATTGTGTAAAATCTTCTCTAATACGCATTCCTTCTTGAGAAGCAATATAGCCTTGTAATTGAGTTTTTAATGCTATTTGTAAAGCTTCTTTTAATTCTTTTTTAAAAAGGGGTATGCTTTTTTTACTAAACAAATTAGTAAAAGACATTTGTACCAATATTTTGTAATTGCTTTGTGCCATTTTATTTGCACGTAGTCTTACTTGTTTTAACTCATCATCATCTGTATAAAAAGTAGAATTCTGTAAACACAATCCTTTTATTGTTTTTGGATACATTTTTGCATACGCCAACGCAATATATCCTCCCATAGAATGTCCTATTAAAAAATATTTTCGTAAACGTAAATGTTGCAAAACCACACGAACCATTTTTGCATGATCCTCCATTGTATGTACATATCCAATACAATCCGTTTTACCATGTCCTAATAAATCAATAGCAATTATTCGATATCTTTTTGATAATACGGGGATGATGTCTTTCCACATAGAAATATCTTCTAAAAACCCGTGCAATAAAACCACCACTCTTCCTTTTCCTTTAGATGTAAAATGAATTTTAGTGTTTTTATAGATGATGAAATTTTTCATATTATAAAAATATATCTTTAGTTTTTATCGTTACAAAAACTTAAAGAAACACCTTTTTATAGATTATTTATACCCTTTTTTAAGAGAATCATTATACCACAAGAAACGTATAGTGGTTAAAATATCTATTTAATAAGCTTCTGTAATTATCATTATAAAAAAGAATAAATAGTTTTCAATTACACATAGTTATCGTTTCTAAAAATTTTATTATTTATTCATTAATTCTTCAATCTCATCAGCTTCTATAGGAATGTTTTGCATCAAATTAAATGGTTCTCCTTTTTCTTGAATTACTACGTCATCTTCAATTCTAATTCCAAAACCTTCTTCTGGAATATAAATACCTGGCTCTACTGTAAACACCATATTTGCTTGCATTGGTTCGGTTAAAATTCCATAATCATGGGTGTCTAACCCCATATGGTGTGAAGTTCCGTGCATAAAATATTTTTTATATGCGGGCCAGTTTTTGTCTTCATTTTGTATATCTACTTTTTCTAATAAACCTAGTCCTAGTAATTCTGATGTCATCATTTTACCAACTTCTTTATGATACGTTTCCCAATTTGCTCCAGGAACTAGTAATTTTGTGGCTTCATTTTTTACACGATTTACCGCATTATACACAGCTTTTTGTCTATCAGAAAAACGCCCAGAAACTGGTATTGTACGGGTCATATCTGAAGAATAATTGGCGTATTCTGCTCCTACATCTAACAGGATTAAATCGCCTACTTTACATTGTTGATTATTCTCTATATAATGTAATACATTAGCGTTGTTACCACTAGCAATAATAGGTGTATAAGCAAATTTCTTTGAACGGTTTTTTAAAAATTCATGCATAAATTCGGCTTCTATTTCAAATTCCCAAACATTTGGTTTTACAAAGCTTAAAATTCTACGGAATCCTTTTTCGGTAATATCACAGGCAGTTTGTATTAAGTTAAGCTCAATCTGACTTTTTACCGAGCGTAAACGTTGTAAAATAGGATTACTTTTAGCAACTGAATGTGCAGGGTATTTTGCTAATAACCATTTTGTAAAACGGTCTTCTCTAGTTTCGGTTTCTACATTGGCACGGTAGTGTTCGTTAGTATTTATGTACACCGTATCGCACTGAGTCATAATTTCGAACATTATCTTTTCCATATCTTGTAACCAATATACGGTTTTAATACCCGATGTTTTTAGTGCAGCTTCTTTGGTTAATTTTTCTCCTTCCCAAATGGCAATACGTTCGTTGGTTTCCTTTAAAAATAAGATTTCTCTATGTTCTTCTTTTGGGGAATTTGGAAATAATACCAAGATGCTTTCTTCTTGATCTACACCACTTAAATAAAAAATATCTCGATGTTGGTCAAACGGCATCGTACTATCTGCACTAATCGGATAAATATCATTACTATTAAATACTGCCAAACTACTAGGTTTCATTTGTGCTGTAAAATTTTTACGGTTTTCGATAAATAAATTGTGGTCTATTGCGTGGTATTTCATGATTTCTAAAAATTAAAAAATTCTATTCCTCAAAAATAAATAAAGTTATACGTAATAAAGAAGCCATTTGGCTTTATTTTATATTTTTACGGATTCTGCTCATATGTCTTGATGATATCCCTAAAAAAGAAGCTAAATAATGTAGTGGCACTTTTTGTAATAACTTAGGTTCATTTTTGAGTAATTTTTGATACCTTTCTTCGGGTGATAAAGTAATTAAATCTATTCGATAATCATCAATCAAAAATATTTGATTTTCAATTAAATTGTAGTAAAATTGACGAAATACTTTGTTGTTCTTTAACAGTATTTTAAACGGTTTTTCTTTAATTACCAATAAATTGCAATTGCTTAAAGCTCTAATATTTTTTCGAGATGGGGTGTGTTTTAAAAAGCTTTTTAAAGCAGCTGTACATGTGTTTTTTAAACCCAAATAAGTAGTTTTTTCTTCGCCAGAAACTTCAATAGAGTGCTGTAAAACACCACTATTAATATAACAAAAGTACGTACATATTTTTCCTTCTTCAACTAAATAATCATTTTTAGGAAGTAGCATTTCGGTAAATGAATGAATGATTTCTGGAATGAAACCCTCTAAATCATCATTACTAAGAACACTTTTTATATATGTTTCAAATATTTCTATTTTCTAGTATTATTAAGATTATTGCCTCTTTTTCGGTTGTTTCTACGAGAGTAGATTCTTTTTTCTTCGGATGATGATTTTTCTTGAGCACTCCCTCTCGGTTTTCTAGAAAATGATTTTTTAGCTCCTTGTTTTTTATGTTGTGGTCTTCTTTGAGGTTGTTTTCTTTCTGATGATTCTTGTATTTCATCCTCAGAAAAATCAACCCCTTGTAATTCTTCAATTTTTAATTTCTGACCAAGTAATTTTTCTATATTTCTTACATACTCAACCTCATCAGAAGCTACTAAAGAAATGGCTTCTCCACTTGCTCCTGCTCTTCCTGTACGTCCTATTCTATGTACATAATCTTCTGGCACATTGGGTAATTCGTAATTTATGACGTGTGGTAACAACGGTATGTCTAATCCTCTAGCAGCAATATCAGTTGCTACCAATATGCGAATATCATTTTGTTTAAACTCACGTAATGCTTTGGTTCTAGCTCCTTGACTTTTGTTTCCATGAATTGCTGCAGCTGTAATTCCTTTTTTGATTAATTTTTTTGTTAAATTATTGGCTCCGTGTTTGGTTCTGGTAAACATTAAAACCTGATTCCAATTTCCATCAGCAATTAATTGAGTTACAAACGATGCTTTTTTACTTTTTGGTACTCTATATATTTTCTGAATTACCTTTTCTGCAGTAGAATTTTCTGGGGTTGCTTCTACCAATACAGGATTTTTTAAAAACCCGTTTGCTAAGGCTTTTATTTCTTTAGAAAATGTTGCCGAAAACAATAAATTTTGTCGTTTTATAGGTAAAAAACTAATAATTTTCTTGATATCACGCAAAAAACCCATATCTAACATTCTATCGGCTTCATCTAAAATAAATAAATCTACACGTTTTAATGACAGTACTTTTTGATTGTGTAAATCTAACAAACGCCCTGGTGTTGCCACCAATACATCAACCCCGTTACGTAAAGTAGCTATTTGTGCTTTGGGTTTTACCCCACCAAAAATTACGGTAGATTTTATATTTACATACTTACTATACTCTCGTACATTTTCATAAACTTGAGCTGCTAATTCTCTTGTAGGTGTGAGTATCAACGCCCTAATTGGACGATATTTTGGGTTTTTAGTTTCGGTAATAATTTGTAAAATTGGCAAGGTAAACCCCGCTGTTTTACCCGTTCCTGTTTGGGCAGATGCTAAAATATCTTTTCCTTGTAAAATTACAGGAATTGCTTTTTCTTGAATGGGTGATGGAATTGTATATCCTTTTTCAGTAACAGCTTTTAGTAAAGGAGCTGATAAACCTAAATCTTTAAATGTCATAAATTTTTTTCTCTAAACAACATCAATTTTATACCATTGATGCTTTATTTTGATGTGCAACAAAGATAATTTTTTTTAGACGCTATTGCATACTATAATTTAAATGTATAAATTTTTATCAACATTCAATAATCAAGAAGCTATATACTGCTTATTGTTAGTTGATTAAGGCTCTTTAAACTAATTAAAATCTAAAAATATCTCCTATTTTTTTATAATGAACACTTAAACCTAATTTCTATTATTCTTAATTTAAGAACCTACACTCGTATATTTTTTCCTTTTCTACTTACATAGAATAACCGTAAATTTGTAGCCTTAAAAGAGATACAATGCAATACAATCATATTGATATAGAAAAAAAATGGCAACAATTTTGGGCAGAAAACCAAACATTTAAGGCTCAAAACCCTCCCCTTTTGGGGGAATTAGAGGAGGTAGAAAAATATTATGTCTTAGACATGTTTCCTTATCCAAGTGGTGCAGGCTTACATGTTGGGCATCCGTTAGGGTATATTGCCAGTGATATTTATGCACGTTACAAGCGTCATAAAGGGTTTAATGTACTGCATCCGCAAGGGTATGATTCTTTTGGGTTACCCGCAGAACAATATGCTATTCAAACAGGACAGCATCCTGCAATTACCACAGAAACCAACATAAAAACGTATAGAAAACAACTTGATAGAATTGGTTTTTCTTTTGATTGGTCAAGAGAAGTAAGAACCTCTGACCCTAATTATTACAAATGGACGCAATGGATTTTTATCCAAATATTCAATTCTTGGTACAATAAAGACACCGATAAAGCAGAAGATATAAAAACATTGATTGCTACTTTTTCTTCGGATGGAAACTCAAATACAAATGCGGTTTCAGACGATGATATTTCTGTTTTTTCTGCCGATGAATGGAAGGGTTTTTCAGCAAACAAACAACAAGAAATACTTTTACAATATAGATTGACTTATTTGTCGGATACAGAAGTAAATTGGTGTCCAGCATTAGGAACTGTTTTGGCAAATGATGAAATTGTAAACGGAGTATCAGAACGTGGTGGGCATCCTGTAGTACGTAAAAAAATGACCCAATGGTCTATGCGAATTGCTGCCTACGCACAACGCCTTTTAGATGGGTTACAAAAAATTGATTGGCCACAACCCTTAAAAGATTCGCAAACAAATTGGATTGGTAGAAGCCAAGGAGCAATGGTAAGTTTCCCTGTCATTTCGAGCGAAGTCGAGAAATCTCAAGCCAAAAGTGCTGTAAAATTATCTTTTAAAGAATTAGAAACGTTGAAAGAAATGCGTGTAAATCTTTCAAAAGCAGAAGAAATACTTTGGGATAAATTAAAAAACAAAAAAGGAGCCTCAAAATTTAGAAAAAAATACACTATCGGAACATTTTTGGTAGATTATGTGTCTTTGAATAAAAATTTAATAGTTGAATTTTCTGGTAAAGAAGACGAATCTAAAAGAAATACTTATTTTGCAAACGAAGGTTTTAATATAATTCGTTTTACCAATGAAGAGGTTTTAGAAAATGTATTAGAGGTTGTTTCTAAAATAAATACAACTATACAATTTCCAAAATCAATTAAAAAAGGAAACCTAGATGTCATTTCGAGCATGTCATCTCGAGCGGAGGCGAGAGGCGAGAAATCTCATAAAATCTCTGTATTTACAACAAGACCAGATACCATTTTTGGAGTGTCATTTATGACACTCGCACCAGAACATGAATTGGTATCTAAAATTGTTACTGATGCACAAAAAGACAAAGTAAACGCTTATATAAAAGCCACAGCAAAACGTAGCGAAAGAGAACGAATGGCAGATGTAAAAACCATTTCTGGTGTCTTTACAGGAGCGTATGCAAAACATCCGTTTACAGGAGAAAAAGTACAAATTTGGATTGGCGATTACGTATTAGCAAGTTATGGAACAGGTGCTGTTATGGCAGTTCCTTGTGGTGATCAACGAGATTATGATTTTGCAAAAAAATTTAAAATTGACATTCCGAATATCTTTGAAAATGTAGACATTTCAGAAAAAGCATTTGAAGATAAAG
>CAZZPG010000060.1:0-10918 GCA_964655975.1 uncultured Flavobacteriaceae bacterium | reverse complement strand
CTAAACAAGCCGTTGCCTACCGTGAAATTTCTTTATTATTAAGAAGACCACCAGGACGTGAGGCATACCCAGGAGATGTATTTTATTTACACTCTAGATTATTAGAAAGATCTGCAAAGTTGATTAATAATGATACGATTGCAAAAGATATGAACGATTTACCAGATTCTTTAAAAAATATCGTAAAAGGTGGAGGTTCTTTAACAGCATTACCAATTATTGAAACACAAGCAGGAGACGTTTCTGCATATATACCAACCAACGTAATTTCTATTACAGATGGTCAAATCTTCTTAGATGGAGATTTATTTAACTCTGGAGTTCGTCCTGCAATTAACGTAGGTATTTCTGTATCTCGTGTAGGAGGAAATGCTCAAATTAAATCAATGAAAAAAGTAGCAGGTACCTTAAAATTAGATCAAGCACAGTATCGTGAATTAGAAGCCTTTGCTAAGTTTGGTTCTGATTTAGATGCAGCAACTATGAATGTAATATCTAAAGGGCAACGTAACGTAGAGATTTTAAAACAAGCTCAAAATGATCCTTTTACTGTAGAGGATCAAATTGCAATTATTTACGCAGGTTCTAAAAACTTGTTAAAAAATATTCCTGTAAATAAAGTAAAAGAATTTGAAAGAAACTTTATTGACTTTTTAAACAGAAAGCATAGAGATACATTAGATACCTTAAAATCTGGTAAATTAACTGATGAAGTAATTGATGTATTAACTGCAGTAGCAAAAGAAGTTTCAGGAAAATATAACTAATTACGAATTACAAATTCGTAATTTATAATTATAAGGCAAATATGGCAAACTTAAAAGAAATACGAAATAGGATTACCTCTATTGGCTCAACAATGCAAATTACCAAGGCAATGAAAATGGTATCTGCTGCAAAGTTGAAAAAAGCACAAGATGCAATTACGGCAATGAGACCGTATTCTTCTAAGCTTACTCAATTATTACAAAGCTTAAGTGCTACGTTAGATAGTGGTGCTGGTGGAACTTACTCTACACAGAGAGAAGTGAACAAAGTATTGTTAGTTGTAATAACCTCTAATAGAGGTTTATGTGGTGGATTTAATTCGTCTATTATTAAAGAAACCTTAAAAACGGTTAAAGAGAAGTATGCTGATAAAACAGTAGAATTATTAACTATTGGTAAAAAAGGAGATGCTATTTTAGGTAAAACCTATAAAATTATTGATAGTAGAAATGATATTTTTGATGATTTAACATTTAATAATGTAGCAAAAGTTGCCAAAAAATTAATGGATTTATACGTTGATGGTTCTTATGATAGAATTGAAGTAATTTACAATCAATTTAAAAATGCTGCAACACAAATACCACAAGTAGAGCAATTTTTACCAATAAAACCTGTTGAAGGAGAATCTACAACCAATACAGATTATCTTTTTGAACCATCAAAAAAAGAAATTGTGTTAGCATTGATTCCTAAATCATTAAAAACACAATTATACAAATCGGTTAGAGATAGTTTTGCATCAGAACACGGAGCTCGTATGACTGCAATGCACAAAGCTACAGACAATGCAACAGAATTACGTGATGATTTGCTATTAACTTATAACAAAGCACGTCAAGCAGCAATTACCAATGAAATTTTAGAAATTGTTGGTGGTGCAGAAGCATTAAATAATTAGAGTTACCAATTATTATTTTTATAAAAAGATAATTTATCAAAATAAGATAAACTCTTTTTTTGTATCTTGGCGTATCATTTGAAATTAAACCTACCAAAAGAATATAAAAATGAAAATTTTAGGGCTTATAATCATTGCGTTAGAGATTACACAATGTACAAGTATAAAGTTTGATAAACATCCTCCTTTTAGAATTAAAGAAGCAACATTTAATAATTGGGTTGGTGGAATGCCTGGGGTAAAAGGAGTAAATATTTTTTTTGAATATACTTCTAAAAAAGAAATAGTATTCGATTCTATTTTTTTTGCAAATAGAATTGTTAAAGCAAAAATTAAAAAAATAAAAGACAAAAACTTTGTAATTGGGTCTATTAACTTTTCTACCGTAAAAAGTAAAGAAGATTTAATATTGCATTTAAACCCTAAAAAAGAAATGCAAAATAAAATACCTAGTATAAATAAGTTCCCTTTTAAACTAAAAGGGAATGAAGCTGTAATTAGTTATAAAGAAGCAGGGAAAATTAAATATTTTAAAGTGAAAAATATAAAAAAAACAAAAGCAAAATATTTTCCATAAAATAAAAGCATCTAAAATTACCAAAAAACCACTCAAAATGAGTGGTTTTTTATTTTTGGCACATAATTTGACCTTACAGAAACAGATGTCATAAATTTTAAGCAAATGAATACTTTAAAATTACTTTTTTTAATTATTATATCAGGAGTATTATTTACCTCTTGCAATAGAACGGAAAGCAATTATTATGATAATACTATTTCTATTGAAGAAATTGTATCTGAGTATAATTTATGGTATATAGATTACCATAAAACCACAGGAACAGGAGAAGTGCCTTTTTTATCAAAAGCATTTACAATATCTTTTTTAAACGGACAAATCTATGCAAATAACAATATTGTAGATATAGGTAGAACAGGAAATGGATTAGGAATTAGAGTAGGGACATATAATGCTAGAGGGGAATATCTAGAAACTATACACAATAAGGAAGGAAGGTTTAATTTTGAGGTGTATGAGATTTCTACAAATGAAATAAAAATAAAAGATACCTATAACAATGTAACTTATTATTTGGTTGGATACCAAAAAAATACTTTTGATTATGATAAATTGTTTTATGAAAATATTGAATATTTCTTACAAGAATATATTGCATGGGAAATAGTAAGTACATCAGGAGGAGTTACAAATACTTTTGATGAAGAAAATTACTTACAATTTACATCAGAAAATAACACCACATTTTACTCATCAAAAGATATAAACGGTACAAATATTGACGCTATTCATTGGGGTTTTGAAGGAAATTATAAAATTTTTGATGTAACAGATCGTACAGATTTAAAAATTTTAACACTAAATTATGATGGTGGAAGTACTGAAGAGTTTGAATTGAGCGTTTTAAATGATAACAAAATAAGTTTATACAATGTAAATTCTAAAACTACCTATAAAATTATTGGAAGAAGATTTATTCAATACTCAAAAGGAGGTAAGCAACAGGTAAAAACTGTAAGGAATGATGGTAGAAAACGAACTAAGATAAAAAGAGAAACAAAAAATAGGAATCATTAAAAATAAAGTTTGGTTAGTTGATTTTTGGTTGGTGTGGTAACCAGCCGAAAAGAAATCGCTCTCTACGAGAGCGATTTTTCTTTTATATAATTTTTAAACTTTTCTACACACACAAAAATATTATCCACCACTTACAGGAGGGATAATAGCTATAACATCATTATTATAAAGAGTTATTGTATCATCTGCATATTCTTCATTTATCGCAAAAGCATAAGAATTTATATTGTCTAATTGTGGGTATTCTATTATTAATTTTGTTTTTAAACAGGCCAAAGTACAATTTTTAGATACTTCTATATCTAGAAAAGATGCACCTAGCAAATCAACGGTAATGCCAAAAAGGAGGAGTTGTATTTTCATACCCTAAAGATAGTCAATTTTAGAAATTAATTCCAAATTTAACACCGTGATTACTCACACCGTTATAGTGTGATTTTACATAATCAATTCTTAGCAAACGCCATTTGCCAAACCCAACATTGTTTAGTCCAAGAGAATACTCTGTATAAGGTTTTCTACTCCCTATTAATAATGCTTTTGCACCTGCTACAAAATGAAAGTTTAAGAGTCTAATTAATGGGATTTTATTCAATAAAAATCCTTCAAAATCTTGTTCTGTATGAAATTCTACAAATTTGTCATTGGTACTAAATGCATAATAATCTAACAATCCAAACTTGTTTTTATAGCCTGTAGAAACAGTTTCATAAATCTGATTTCCATTAAAATGGGTATAATCCATAAAAGCAATATTTTTCTTTTGTAAGAAAACACCTCCTTTTATTGTATATTTAAAGCTACCAAAACGTCCTACATCAATAAACTGACGTAAACGAGCAGTAAATAAATTGGAATTTAATTGCGAGTTGCTTGCCCCAAAGGTACTTCTATAATTTACAAAAACTGTTGGATATTTATTGTTGGTAATATTATATTTACTGTTTGGGTACATCAAATATTTTTGATTAAAAACAAATCTTGCACCAATATTTGCTGTAAAAATTTTATGTTGTGTAAACGGAGCTGTATAATTTGTTCCATCTAATGGGTTGTTAGAGCTGTAAAGAGTATTTTTATTTCTAAAACTGTAGTTGGTGGTGTTAAATAGTGGTTTTCTATTAGCAAATTCTAAGGAAGTGGTTAATCGGATTCCGTTTTTTATTTCTTTAGAAAAAGAAACTTTGGCAAAGATTTTTTCATAGATTTTCTGATAATTTTCTTTGTAAAATAATGAATAAATAGTATTATTTATATTATTAATAGGGTTATTATTGTTAAACTGAGCTGTTGTTATACCAGCAGAAGCCCTAAAAATTGGGTAAGAAAAATTATTCCATTTTTTAGTAAAATACACAGCAGGTCTTACCTTTTTTTCTGACAATCCATAGGAAAGAGTTCCTCCTATTTTTACATATTTTCCTTTCTCATTTTCTCTTTTAAAGTAATTAATTTCGGCAATAGTATTCCACCCTTGTACAGGGTTAAAATTTATTTTCGTTAACAGAGATTTATAGGATACTCGCCATTTTTTATAAGAATTTCTATACGTATAACCAGTAATAGGAGAAATCATTTTAAATTTATTTTTCTTAGCATCAGTAGAGTCTAAATATTTTTTAGAAGTACGTACCGTTTTAATACTATCTTTTACGATATAATCCTTAATTTCTTCTTTGGTTAAAGGTACAGGACGTAGTTTGTTCCAATATACCGAATCTTTTTTGGTAGCATTTTTAGAAAAAGATAAAATTTCATTAGTAAATGTAGTATCATCATATTTAGGACGAAAATTATAGTTAGAATAAGCTGCAGAAAACTGACCATTCATTTTAAGTCCAAAAATATTCACTTTAAAATTAATAGTTTGAGAAATTAATACCCATGCTCTAATTTCTGTAGAATAATTATAGGTTTGTTTTAACCCTAAAACATCTACAACAGGAATATTTGCCTGTGCCCCAGTTACAGTAATATCTGTGCCATAAATAGCCCAATCATCTTCTACAATATATATAAATCCCCCAAAAACACGATCATTTTTATGTTTTGAAATTAATTTTATTTTGTTGATGAGTTTCCCGTTTTTTTCATAAAAAGAACCTACTAATTTATATTTGTAATGGCTAAAAGCAGCATCAGCAATAGGAGAAATCAATTTATTACCAAACGGAACAATATTTTGATAAAAATCTAAATTCATATCTTGTGCTCTGTTAAAACTAATGCCATTATTTTCTCCACTCACTTTAGATGCTGTAATTTTTTCTTTAAATAATTTTGGATTTTTCTGATAGGTAATTTTAGACATTGTTTCCGATAAATAAATAACACCACTACGTGTAGAATCTAACCCCCCACCAAAATCACCAACATCAAGTCCAAAGATTTTTTTTGGAGCATCTTTAACTTTAAACAAACCACGAGAATAAAAATTAGCTGTAAAATTTGCCCATTTACTGGTGTTTTTACCCTTATTAGCAATGGTTTTTCTAATAATAATGTTTGCAGGATTTTCTTTAGTAGAAAGCATTATTTCATCTAGAGAAACCTTTTCTTCATCTAAAACAACATCTAGTACAAAAGGAAATTTAGTAATAACTATTTTTTTGTTTAGTGTTTTATATCCTAAAAACTGAAAAACAATAGTATAATTTCCTTTTTTTATAATGTCTAAAACATACTCGCCATTATTATTAGAAGTAGTGCCTGTAACGGTTTTGTTAAGGTAAATGCTTACAAAAGAAAGGGGCTTTCCTTTTCTATCAGTTACAGTTCCTTTAATTTGACTAAAACTCGTTGAATAAATCAGTACACAAAGAATAAGGGTGATTTTATTCATAAAGAAAATTTTATTAGTTGATATTCACAAATATAAAAAGGTTTTAAATAAAATTCTCTATAAAAATTGTTAAACTAAAAATGATATGGCTTGATAAATGAAGAAAATGGAGCTTCTCTTTTATTAAAAAAGATGAGTCTATCAATTTTTACATTTTATTAACAATACATTTAACCATCTTTTAACAAAAAAAAAATACTAATATTGTAATTTTGTTTTCCAAAAAAATAGTAAAATACATATAAAAAAATAGTAAATTATGAATGTAGATGTTAGGGCTATCAACGAAAAAATAGAAAGAGAAAGTGCTTTTATAGATTTATTAACTGCCGAAATGAACAAGGTAATTGTTGGGCAGAAAGAAATGATAGAAAGACTATTAATAGGCTTACTTGGTAATGGACATATCTTATTAGAAGGAGTACCAGGATTAGCAAAAACTTTAGCTATTAATACCTTGTCTAAAGCAGTACAAGCAAGTTTTAGTAGAGTACAGTTTACACCAGACCTATTACCTGCAGATGTTGTAGGAACAATGATTTACAACATAAAAGACAATAAATTTTCAATAAAAAAAGGCCCTATTTTTGCCAATTTTGTGTTAGCAGACGAAATAAACAGAGCACCCGCAAAGGTACAATCTGCTTTATTAGAAGCAATGCAAGAACGCCAAATTACCATTGGCGATAAAACATTTAAATTAGATGAACCCTTCTTGGTAATGGCAACACAAAACCCTATAGAACAAGAAGGAACCTACCCACTACCAGAAGCACAAGTAGACCGTTTTATGCTAAAAGTAGTCATTGATTACCCCAAAATTGAAGATGAACAAATTATTATGCGTCAAAACTTAAACGGTGATTTTACAAAAATAAACCCCGTAGTTTCTATAAATCAAATACTTCATGCACGTAAAGCAGTAGATGAAGTTTATATGGATGAAAAAATAGAAAAATATATTTTAGATATTATTTTTGCTACCCGTTATCCAGAAAAATACAACCTAGCAGAATTAAAACCATTAATTAGTTTTGGAGCATCCCCTCGTGGTAGTATTAACTTAGCAAAAGCAGCAAAATGTTACGCATTTATAAAACGTAGAGGCTATGTAATACCAGAAGATGTTAGAGCCATTGTATATGATGTATTACGTCATAGAATAGGAATTACCTACGAAGCCGAAGCCGAAAACATATCATCAATAGATCTTATTCAAAAAATTATAAACGAAATAGAAGTACCATAGATTGCTTATTTGTGGAGGTGTCTATCTGTAAACAAACCAAAAATTAAACGCATAAATAATTGAATAATACCAAAGAAATACTAAAAAAAGTTAGGAAAATAGAGATTAAGACACGCCGTTTGTCTGATCATATTTTTGGAGGCGAATACCATTCTTCTTTTAAAGGACGAGGTATGACGTTTTCTGAAGTACGAAAATACCAATATGGTGATGATATTAGAGCTATTGATTGGAATGTTACTGCTAGATATAACGAGCCACACATTAAAATTTTTGAAGAAGAACGAGAACTAACCATGATGTTAATGGTAGATATTTCTGGTTCTGAACATTTTGGTACAACCCATCAATTTAAAAAAGATACAATTACAGAAATTGCTGCAACCCTCGCTTTTTCTGCCATACAAAATAATGATAAAGTAGGACTAATTTTATTTTCTGATGATATTGAGCTGTATATTCCACCAAAAAAAGGAAAAAGTCATGTTCTTAGAATTATTAGAGAGTTGATAGAATTTGCCCCCAAAAGCAAACAGACCAATATTGCAGTAGCATTTAAATTTTTATCAAACGTAATAAAGAAAAAAGCTATTGTTTTTATGCTCTCAGATTTTATGGATGATGATTATGAACGTACCCTAAAAATTGTAGGAAACAAACATGATATTACAGGAATTAGAGTTTTTGATAAACATGATGAAGAAATTCAAAATCTAGGTATAGTACCCATGATAGATGCAGAAACAGGTACAGTACAATTAATAAATACCAGCTCAAAATCAGTAAGAAATAGTTACAAAGCCAATGCGTTGCGTTTGGTAGATTATTATTTAAAAACATTTAAACGAAGTGGTGCAGGAACTATCAATACACGTGTTGATGAAAGTTACGTAAAGAAACTATTAGGCTATTTTAAACACAAAGGACGTTAAATTATACAAGACTTTACCAGTTTTAAAAACCTATGAGGTCTAAAAAGAAACTAAAATTATCATTCCTACAAAAGCAGGAATCTCATAAATAAAAAAATTCTAAAATATTGGTAACTGAGCGTGGACAAAATAAAAAAATGAAAAAACAATTATTCTACATAATACTATTTATATCAGCCATTGGTTTTGCACAAGAGCCTTTGGTAAAAGCAGTTATAGACACCACTAATATTAGAATTGGTGAGCAGTTTCAACTTAAAATTATGGTAAACAAAACCCAAAATGTTATCATTCCAAAAATAGATAGCACACGTTTAGGTAAGTTAGAAATAATTTCTGAAGATAAAATTGATACAATTAAGAATACACTCATTAAAAAATACATTCTTACAGGGTTTGATAGTGGAGCCTATTACATACCTCAACAACAAATCTACATCAACAATCAAGCACATCTAACAGATTCTCTATTGATAAATGTTGCTACAATAGCCATAGATACTACCAAACAAAAACCATTTCCTATCAAAGCAATAAAAGGAGAACCTATTATTTTTGATGATTATAAAAATTATATGTACTGGGGATTGATAGCCTTGGCAATCATTGGGTTTTTACTCTATTATTTTGTGTTTAACAAGAAAACAGAGGAGGAGGAAGAGTATATACCCACAATTCCACCCTATGAAGAAGCCATCCAAAAACTACATCAATTAGATGAAAAATTGTTATGGCAAAATAATAAAATTAAGAAATATTATAGCGAGCTAACAGAAATCATCAGAAGCTATATAGAAAGAGAATTAAAAGTACCTGCACTAGAAATTACTACGGATGAATTGATTAATACGCTCACCAATTTTTATACATCAGGAGTAATTATTACTTCAGATGAAACCATCAAAAAATTAAAAGATTTATTACAAGAAGCCGATTTGGTGAAATTTGCAAAATCAAAACCATTGGCTCTTGAAATAGAAGGAGATAGAAAAGATGCAGAAGAAGTGGTAAATCATTTAAAACCAAAACCTGTAGAAATTGTAGAAACTAAAGAAGAAAAAGAAGATGTTTAATAATTTCGAGTTTCATAGTCCTACATTTTTATGGTTGCTAATACTCATTCCATTATTAGCTATCTGGCAATTTTTAATGCGTAAAAAAGACAGTGCCATATTAACCATCCCCAGTTTAAAAGGGTTTAAAAGCAATACATCTTTTTTACCAAAACTTAAACCGTTGTTATATTTATTGAGATTGGCGGCTTTATCGACATTAATTGTTGCCTTGGCAAGACCTAGAAATGTTGCTATCAGTAAAAAAATAAAATCAAACAAAGGAATAGATATTGTAATGGCAATAGATGTTTCTGCAAGTATGCTGGCAAAAGACTTAAAACCAAGCAGATTAGAAGCCCTAAAAAAAGTAGCAGTAGAGTTTGTAAACAAAAGACCCAATGACCGTATTGGAATTGTAGTATATGCAGGAGAAAGTTTTACACAAACACCCATTACAAGTGATAAAGGTATTGTAAAACGTACCATTTCTGAAATAAAATGGGGGCAATTAGAAGAAGGAACAGCAGTAGGAATGGGTTTAGGATCTGCCGTTAATAGATTAAAAGATAGTAAAGCAAAAAGTAAAATTATTATTTTATTGACTGATGGAGTAAATAATAAGGGTTTTATAGACCCAAAAACAGCAACAGAATTGGCAAAAGGACTCGGAATAAAAGTATATACTATTGGAATTGGAACTAAAGGAATGGCAATGTCTCCCTTTAGTATAAACCCAAGTACAGGAAAATTGCAGTATAGAAATCAACAAGTAGAAATAGATGAAGATTTATTGAAATTTATTGCCACAGAAACCGAAGGAAAATATTTTAGAGCCACTAACAACACCAAATTAAAAGCCATTTATAATGAAATAGATAAATTAGAAAAAACAAAAATAGAAGAATTTAAGTATTATAATTACCAAGAAAAATACAGGTTTTTAATCTTTGTTGGACTCGGATTGTTATTGCTTGAGTTTTTATTAAAAAATACCATTTTTAAAAGTTTTATATAAAAATTTGATGCTTTTTAACATTTAAACAAAAAATAATGTACCGTATAGAAGAACCCATATATTTTTATGCACTAGCAATTATTCCTGTAATGATTGCGGTTTTCCTGTTGGTTTTATGGTGGAAGAAACGCACACAAAAAAAATTCTCGAACCCTGTTTTATTAGAAAAATTAGCACCCAATACCTCAACTTTTAAAGCTATATTAAAATTGATATTCCTGTTAATAGGAATTTTGTTTTTAATTATTTCCTTAGTCAATCCTAAAATGGGAACCAAGTTAAAAACCGTAAAAAGAGAAGGTGTAGATGTAGTATTTGCCTTAGATGTTTCTAAAAGTATGCTAGCAGAAGATATTGCTCCAAATAGATTAGAAAAAGCAAAACAAATTATTTCTAAAATAATAGATAAATTAGGAAGTGACCGAGTAGGAATTATTATTTATGCAGGTAATGCATACCCTCTTTTGCCCATAACCACAGACCATGCTACAGGAAAAATGTTCTTGCAAAATGCAAACCCAGATATGGTTTCTAGTCAAGGAACAGCTATTGAAGAAGC
>CAZZPG010000059.1:0-10970 GCA_964655975.1 uncultured Flavobacteriaceae bacterium | reverse complement strand
CAATTAAACCTGACACATGTACAAAATGTTCTTTGTTTGTTCCTTCTTCAGTGATAAATCCAAATCCTTTAGATTCATTGAAAAATTTTACGGTACCTTTACTCATTATAATTATTTATTGTGTTACTTACTTAAGTGTAAGCAACGTATTTATTAAAGTGCAAAGATAATACCAAATTTTATACAAAAGCTGTAAAATACTAACTTTTTTTATATTAATTTCATAATTCCTTGATACAGAGGGTTTTTACTTCATTAAATTCTTTAATAATTTCATCAATAACCTCTTTAACTGATGAAATTTTATGAATTAAGCCAGAAATTTGACCAATTTCTAACTCTCCATTTAGTAAATCTCCTTCAAACATTCCTTTTTTTGCTCTAGCTTTTCCTAATAATTGTTTTATTGCTTCTTTAGTAGGATTTTTTTGATACAATGCCTCTAATTCATCAAAAAACTTATTTTTAATTAATCGTACTGGTGCCAATTCTTTTAAAGTTAGTTGTGTTTCCCCTTCTTTTATCTCTACCACTTTTTCTTTAAAATGAATGTGAGCAGAAGATTCTTTGGTGGCTACAAATCTGCTCCCCATTTGTACCCCATCTGCACCCAAAACCATTGCTGCTAACATACCCCTACCCGTTCCTATTCCACCCGCAGCAATTATAGGAATTTTTACTTGTTCTTTTACCATTGGTAGTAAAGTAAATGTTGTTGTTTCTTCTCGTCCATTATGCCCCCCAGCTTCAAACCCTTCACAAACCACTGCATCTACACCTGTGGCTTCTGCTTTTAATGCAAATTTTACTGAACTTACCACATGAACTACCGTAATGCTTTTTTCTTTTAAAAAAGGAGTCCATATTTTTGGGTTTCCTGCAGAAGTAAATACAATTTTTACACCTTCTTCTACAATAATATCCATAATCTTTTGAATTTCTGGATACAACATAGGTACATTAACTCCAAAAGGTTTATCAGTTGCTTTTTTACATTTTCTAATATGCTCCCTCAATACATCAGGATACATAGATCCTGCACCAATCAATCCTAAACCACCAGCATTACTAACTGCTGATGCTAATTTCCATCCACTTACCCAAATCATTCCTCCTTGAATAATTGAATATTTAATATTAAAAAGTTGCCTAACCTTGTTCATTATTTAATTTTTAATCAACTTTAAAATTTTTTGTTTCCCTCTTTTTCTTATTTGAAGTAGGTAAACCCCTTTACTAAAAGATGAAATATCAATTTTTTTTGTTCTTAATGATTTTTGTTGGAAAACTTTTTTTCCTAAAACAGAGTAAATTGTAACTTCATAGGTAGCTAAATCTCCTCTTAAATAGTTTAAGTTAATACTATTTTTAATAGGATTTGGGTACACATTTACTAATAATCCTACAGATAAAAATTCATCTAAACTCAAATTATTATAAGCAATTTCAAAATTAGGAATTCCATAACCATAATTATTATCAGGGTTCTTAAATCTATTAGCCGAAGAACGAATTGCATTTTTAATTTCATTTGCAGTTTTATTTGGATATGCCTGCCAAAAACAGGCTACAACTCCTGCTATAATTGGTGATGAAAATGATGTCCCATTAGAAGTGTTTGGTGCTCCTGACTGAAAATTTATAACAAAAGCATTACGCCCTTGTGCCATTATATCTGGTTTTATTCTATTATCTGATGTTGGTCCACGAGAACTAAATGAAGCTATTCTACTTGATGTATCTACAGCTCCAACAGATAACACCCCTCTAGCATCTGCTGGTGCCCCAATATAGTGCCAAGAATTTCTACCTGAATTTCCTGCTGCATTTACCAAAATTATTCCTCTTGATGCTCCAATTTCTGCTCCCCTAGAAATAAAAGTAGTTTTTCCATTCATATCTGCATAAGTATAATTATAACTTGCTTTATCAAAAGTAGTGTATCCTAATGAGGTATTAATCACATCAACACCCAAACTATCTGCTTTTTCTGCAGCTTCTACCCACAAACTTTCTTCAATAGGGGCTTCTTTTGAAGAATCTTCAGAAATAAATAAATAAAATTTAGCATCTGGGGCTGTACCTACAAACCGATTTTCTAAATACCCTCCAATATCAGATAAAACATGTGTTCCGTGTGAATTTCCTGTATAAAAATTAAGGTTTCTATGTACAAAATCATAACCTCCTAAAATTTGATTATTTTCTCTTAATCGTTGAAAGGCTGGATTGGTGTTTACATTAGGAAAACCTGCATCTATAATGGCAATTTGCATTCCCTTGCCTGTATATCCTTGTTGATGTAAAAAATCTCCATGTAGCATAGTTATTTGGTTAAAAGCATTTCCATAATTAAAATTGGTAGTAGTTTCTGTAAATTTTTTTTGATGATACTTTGTAAGTCTTACTACTGTCTTTAATTTTTTATCAAAAATATTTAAAGACTTATTTGCAAATTCTATATTATTTACAAAGGAAAATTTTTGTTTTAAGGTATTTATATCTGCAAGTGTTCCTTGAATATGAATGGCATTTAACCATTTAGATTTGGCTAAAACTGTAATTCCTTTAGCCTTTTTTATTTGTAAGTAATAAGTACTTTCTATTGGAACATCTTTTTTATCTAAAGCAATACTTTGGCGTGTTCTTCTATTTAGTGCTCGTTGAGAAAGCATAGTTAGTGGGTTTTCTAAAAAAATTGTAGCATTTGGTTTGTCTGCTAAGAAAACCCATGCGTCTTCTTGTGCAAGAATTTGTAAGCTTATGCTAAAAATAATAATAAATAATATTTTTTTCATCTTTTAGAATTGATGAGAGCAATTTACTACTTTATTTTTACAAATTTAAGAAATCACACCAGATCCTAGCAACTCATCATTTTGATACCAAGCTACAAACTGACCTTCTGTAATGGCAGATTGTTTATTCTCGAAAGCTACATACAAACCATTTTTTACTTTGTATAAGGTAGCTTTTTCTAATGCTTGACGATACCTAATTCTTGCCAATACATTCATAGAATTATTTGTTAGTAATGCCAAATCGGCACGAACCCAATGTAATTCTTCATTGCTTACAAACAATACATTTCTATATAGCCCTAGGTGGTTTTTCCCTTCACCTGTGTAAATAATATTCTCTACCACATCGGTTTCTATAACAAACAGTGGTTCTTTTGTGCCTCCTACTGCCAACCCTTTACGTTGTCCTTTGGTAAAATAATATGCTCCTTGGTGTTTGCCCACTACTTTTCCGTCTTCTTTGGTATATTTGTATTTGGTAGCATAAAAGGTTAATGCTGCTTCTTTATTTTGAAAAATAGGGGAATTTCTTGTATAAATAGGGGAATTATTAGGGATTTGAATAATATCTCCTTCTTTGGGTTGCAATTTCTGTTGTAAAAATTCTGGCAAACGTACTTTACCAATAAAACATAGACCTTGAGAATCTTTTTTATCGGCAGTAATTAAATCGGCTTTTTTGGCAATTTCACGTACTTCTGGTTTTGTCAGCTCTCCGATAGGAAACAGCACTTTTTCTAATTGTTGTTGTGATAATTGGCATAAAAAATATGATTGATCTTTGTTGATGTCTTTACCTGTCAATAATTTATACACTATTTTCCCATCAATTTCTTCCTCATCTTTTCTGCAATAATGCCCTGTGGCTACATAATCTGCTCCTAAATTTAGGGCGACATCCATAAAAACATCAAACTTTATTTCTCGGTTACACAATACATCTGGGTTGGGTGTTCTTCCTTTTTCATATTCATCAAACATATAATCTACAATACGCCCTTTGTATTGCTCACTTAAATCTACTACTTGAAAAGGAATTTTTAGTCTTTCGGCAACTATCATAGCATCATTACTATCTTCTAACCACGGGCATTCGTTAGAAATGGTAACCGAATCATCATGCCAGTTTTTCATAAACAAGCCAATAACCTCATACCCTTGTTCTTTTAATAAATAAGCAGTTACACTACTGTCTACACCTCCAGAAAGACCAACAATTACACGTTTCATTACTTTTATTTTTGGAAGTGTAAAGTTATTAAGATTATAAATATTTTTCTTGAAGTATTTTTATAATTATATTTTTGAATGGTATTTAAAATACATTACCTGTAAATTACTTTAATGTTTCTTTTTAAATTTTCTTAGCTTCTTTTTTTCTTTTTCAGAAATAACTTCTCCATCCATGTAAAACTCCCATTTTCCAAATTTTTCACCATTTTTATACACTCCTTTGTCTTTAAGGTTGCCTTTTAAATCATAGAATTTAGCAATTCCGTTTTCTTTCCCGTTTTCAAACAGTACTTCTTCTAATAAAACACCAGAATCAGAATAATTTTTAGACATTCCGTGTTTTAGTCCATTTTTATATTCGGTTTCTTCTAAGATTTGCCCATTTTTATAGTAATTTTTTAGCATACCTTCTAGTTTCCCCTCAGTATAAAATTCTTCTGAAAAAAGCTTACCGTTTAAAAAATAATAAATCCATTTTCCTATCCTGTTTCTTCCTCTAATTCTGCCCTCGCTACGCAATTTTTTTCCCAAAGAAAAATGCTGAACAAAGGCGGTATCATCAGTTAAATCAAACTTTTTAATAACAATAGGATAATCTGAAACTCTTATATCATAAAAATGAAATGTGCCTATTTCTTTTCCATGATTAAATTTTCCTATATAGCGTATTCTGCCGTTAGAGTAATATTTTTTCCATACTCCATGACGTTTTTTATTTGTATCAAATTTATTTTTTGTGCAAACAAACCGTCTCCCTTAAAAAAACATGATAGAATGAGTGAGATTAATAAGAGTCTTTTTATCTTTAGCATCATAAAAACAAATGTATACAAATTAAATTTTATGGGAAAACAATTTTTGATATCGCAACTCAATAATATGAAAAACCCTAAAAGAGAAAATCGTAATTATGTAGCAAATATTGTGTTAGAGCAACCAAAATTATTTAAACATTTGGTAAATATAACTTTTTTTGTTGATAATGCTGTTTCTATTAAAGCTGCGTGGATTTTAGAATGGATTTGTACACATTATAATTTAGAAATTCTTTTACCTCATCTTAATAAATTTACCAAAAATATACACCTACTAACTTTTGATAGTGCTATTAGACCTTGTGCCAAAATTTGTGAGCATTTAGCAGTAACTTACACTTCTAAAGAAAATAATATAGTAAAAAAATCACTCACAAAAACTCATATAGATTTGATTATTGAAACAGGTTTTGATTGGTTAATTACGCCTCAAAAAATTGCTGTAAGGGCATACACTATGACAACTCTGTATTTATTTGGCTTACAAAAAGAGTGGGTTCTTCTAGAATTAGAGCATTTAATAAGCACAAAAATTATTCATGAAAGCAAAGGTTGTAAAGCACGTGGAAATTATATTTTAGGATTGATTAGAAAAAACAGAATACTGAACGTTAAAAAATTATAGTTTAAAACTATTTTTTATACTAATAAAAGCACTAGCTAGATATACCTCTTCTCAAGTTTTTATCCCTTTTTTTTACCTATTTTGGGGTGTCTATTAAAATTTGTAAAATTCAATTAATAATTACAATTGTTAAAATAAATCACTAAAATATAAAAAGAACAGAACTTCTTATTATTTTTGCGACTTAACAATACAATAAAGATGAAACTGACACAACTTAATGCTATTTCTCCTATTGATGGTCGCTACAGAGATAAAGTAGTAGATTTGGCTAACTATTTTTCTGAAAAAGCACTGATAAAATACCGTGTAAAAGTAGAAATTGAATATTTTATTGCTCTTTGTGAAATTCCGTTGCCACAATTAGAAAGTTTTGACACTAATTTATTTGATGATTTACGTAAAATTTATACTAATTTTTCTTCAAATGATGCTCAAAAAATTAAAGATATAGAGCGTATAACAAATCATGATGTAAAGGCAGTAGAATACTTTATCAAAGAAAAATTTAATGAATTAAACTTACAGAGATATAAAGAATTTATTCACTTCGGATTAACATCACAAGATATTAATAACACCGCAATTCCTTTATCAATAAAGGATGCCACTAACAAAGCATATAATACTTCTTTACAGCAACTTATTGATAAATTAAAAACATTATCCATTGAGTGGAAAGACATTTCTATGTTGGCAAGAACACACGGGCAACCTGCATCTCCTACTAGATTAGGAAAAGAAATTGAAGTATTTGTAGTGCGTTTACAAGAGCAGTTTAATACCTTAAAAAAGATACCAAATGCCGCTAAATTTGGTGGTGCAACAGGTAATTTTAATGCACATAAAGTTGCGTATCCAACCATAGATTGGAAAGCCTTTGGAACATTTTTTGTAGAAAAAAAACTAGGATTAAGCCATTCATTTCCTACCACACAGATAGAACATTATGATTATATGGCGGCGTTGTACGATAATTTAAAGCGTATCAATACCATAATCATAGATTTAGATAGAGATATTTGGACTTATGTTTCTATGGAATATTTTAAGCAGAAGATTAAAAAAAGAGAAGTTGGCTCTTCTGCAATGCCTCATAAAGTAAATCCGATTGATTTTGAAAACTCTGAAGGAAACTTAGGGATAGCTAATGCTATTTTTGAACATTTAGCAGGTAAATTACCTCTCTCTAGAATGCAAAGAGATTTAACCGATAGTACTGTTTTACGTAATGTAGGTGTACCGTATGGGCATACACTTATTGGTTTTTCATCTACCTTAAAAGGATTAAATAAATTAGTATTGAATAAAGAAAAGTTTAAACAAGATTTAGAAAATAATTGGGCAGTAGTTGCAGAAGCGATTCAAACCATTTTACGTAGAGAAGGATATCCAAAGCCATACGAAACATTAAAAGGATTAACAAGAATCAATGAAAAAATAACCCAACAGTCTATAGCAAATTTTATTAATAATTTAGATATTTCCTTTACAATAAAGGAGGAGCTAAAAGCAATTACTCCAACTAATTTTACAGGTATATAATTATGTTTATATGTTGGTTTATTATTTTAAAATTGACGTATTTTACACTTAAAATATAAGACAAATTATCCTAAATTTATCATTTTAATAGCAGCAACGGCACATTCTATTCCTTTATTTCCTAATTTACCACCAGAACGGTCTATAGATTGTTGTTTGGTATTATCTGTCAATACACAAAAAATAATAGGAATATCGTATTTTATATTTAAATCCTTAATGCCTTGGGTAACGCCTTGGCATACAAAATTAAAATGTTTTGTTTCTCCTTGAATTATATTTCCAATGGCAATAATGGCATCTACCTTTTGAGTTTCAATCATTTTTTTACAACCAAAAATTAGCTCAAAACTACCAGGTACATCCCAAGAAATAATATTTTTTTTGGTAGCACCACAATCTAGTAACGTTTTAATTGCTCCTTTTTCTAGGTTTTTAGTAATATCAGGATTCCATTGAGAAACAACAATTCCAAATCGAAATTTTTTTGCATTTGGAATAGTGTTTTTATCGTAATAAGATAAATTGGTTGTAGCCATTGTATTTAGTTGGCAGTATTTATATAAATTGAAAAATATTGTATGGTTACAAAATACTACTTTGCGTACTTAGCACTGTTTATGTATTTGTCTATATCTTTTCCTTGTTCTGATTTAGAATAGTTATTTTTTATTTTGGTAAATAATTTCTCTGCTTTATCAAATTGTTTTAAGATTATAGCAGTTTGTGCAGCTTTGTACAAAAATAAAGGGGTAGTAAATTCATTCTCTCTTTTGTTAGCTGCTTTTTCATAGTACTCTAAGGCTTCTTCTGGTTGTTCTAAGTCAGAAAAAGCATCTCCAATAGCACCTAAAGCAATTGGTCCTAATATTTCATCATCAGAATTAAATTTACTTAAAAACTCAATAGCCTTGTCGTATTTTTTCATCTGTAAGTAAGAAACACCTGCATAATAATTGGCAATATTTCCTGCCTTTGTACCACTATAGCTATCTGCTATATCTAAAAAACCGTATTTACCATCAGCTCCTTCAAGCCCTAGGTTTAATAAAGAATCTACATTAGAATCTGCCGAAGTTGTGGCTTCATCAAAATATTTTCTTGGAAAAGCTAATTCATTTGAAGCTTCTTTTTCTGTAGGTTTAACAATGTATTTGTTATATCCTAAAACTCCTAAAACAACCAATACTACAGCAATTAAGCCCATAAATAAAGCTTTGCTATTTTTTTCTATCCATTGTTCAGATTTACTGGCAGTTTCATCTAAAGTATTAAATACTTCGGCTGTTGTACTTTGCATTTCTTCAACCTGTTGTTCTTGCGTACTCTTTGGTTTGTATCCTCTTTTTTTGTATGTTGCCATATCTTGTTTGAAAAATTATAGTCTGCAAAAATAGTTTTTTTAATTGGATTTTAAAAGCTTCTAATTCGTAAAATTTTAATAATTTGCGAGTTATTTTATAGAGGGGTTATAAATGGTGTATTTACAAAAAATAGTGCTTATTAATTTTAAAAATATTGAAGCTAAAACCTTTAATTTTCAGAAAAAAATAAATTGTTTTGTTGGAGATAATGGTGTAGGAAAAACCAATATTTTAGACGCTATTTATTATTTATCCTTTGCAAAAAGTTATTTTAACCCAATAGCTATGCAAAATATTAGACATCATGAAACTTTTTTTATGATAGAAGGAAGTTATTTATTACATAATCGAGATGAGAAAATACTTTGTAGTTTAAAAAAAGGACAAAAAAAAGTTTTGAAAAGAAATAACACTCCTTATGAAAAATTCTCTGAGCATATTGGTCAGTTTCCGTTAGTTATTATTTCTCCTTCTGATAGAGATTTAATTATAGAGGGGAGCGAAAGACGTAGAAAATTTATGGATGGTGTTATTTCTATGCAAGACAAAATATATTTACAAAGTTTAATTGCTTATAATAAAGTATTAAGTCAGCGAAATGCATTACTAAAGTATTTTGCTTTAAATAGAACCTTTGATGCTTTAAATTTAAATGTATATGATGAGCAACTAATTAAATACGGAACAGTAATTTACAAAAAAAGGAGAGAGTTTTTAGAAAAATTTGTGCCTATCTTTGATAAAAAATATCGTATTATTTCTAGTCAAAAAGAACAAGTAAACTTAACCTATAAAAGTCAACTGACAAATGTTGATTTTGAAATGTTATTATATCAGAATTTAGAAAGAGACCGTATGTTACAATATACTTCTGTAGGTGTCCATAAAGACGATTTAGGCTTTGAGATAGATAATTTTCCTATTAAAAAATTCGGCTCTCAAGGACAACAGAAATCATATTTAATTGCATTAAAATTAGCACAGTTTGAATTTATTAAACAACAATCTAATGTTACTCCTCTTTTATTGTTAGATGATATTTTTGATAAATTAGATGAGCATAGGGTCGCACAAATTATCGAATTGGTAAATAATAACGAGTTTGGGCAAATTTTTATTACGGATACACATTTTGAAAGAACAGAAAAGGTAATAAAAAGAAGCAACAAACCGTATCAAATTTTTCAACTCTAACAAGAAAACTAGAAACTAAAAGATGGCAAAAAGAGAAAATGACAGTTTTTCTGTAAAAGAATTAATGAAACACTTTATTAAAGAAAATAATCTAAGCAAAGGATTTCAAAAAATAGAAATTACAGAAGCTTGGTCTAAATTAATGGGTCAAGGAGTAGTTTCTTATACAACTTCTGTAGAACTTCAAAATAAAACACTTATTGTACGTTTATCATCTTCTGTTTTAAGGGAAGAATTGAGTTATGGAAAAGAAAAAATTATACGTATGCTTAATGAAGAGATTGGAAAAGAGTTGATTAAAAAAATATTATTAGTATAGCCTCTAAAGCCAATATTTTTTTAATCAACTCTTTTCTATTTTAGTTTTTTTTGGGTATAATTCCCTTTGCCTTATTCATTTCTTTTTTAAAATCGTACCTAGGTTCTTCATCACTTTCACCTTTTATAGGTTTGTTTCCAAAAATAGATGCAGTATATTTTTTCCAATAATTCATACCTCCTTCTAAAATATAAATATTTTTATATCCTAATTCACTTAGAAGTAACCATGATTGGGTAGATAATATAACCCCATCGCAAACTAATATTTTTTTATTGTTATTTTTCCAAAAAACTTTATGCTCTTGCACTAGTAATTGTTTAAATGGAATGTGTTTTGAGCCATCAATTTTACCTGTTGCACGTTGTTTTTTAGTTCTAATATCTACAAATGTATACGTTTTGTCTTGAAGTAATTTATCTGCATTGTACGATGTTATAATATAATCTTTAGTAGAAGCTAAAGAAAGCATTTCATCTGTATTTTTACTAAATTTATCTCCTTGTTTGGTTTTAAATAATACAAATAGAATGATAAAAAAGATAAGTACAATAAATGATGCTATTACTTTTGGAATATGTGTTTTTACATATTTGATGTCTTGATAGACTTCTACTTTAACTCGTCTTATATCTCTATCGAGTTCTTTTTTTAGTATATTTTTTATTTTTCCCATAATTGTGGGTTTAGTATTAATGTATTTTTTTTACTGATTTTAAGAACAACCTCCTCCAGCTTTTTTTCTTTTTCGTCCCTTTCCTTTTCTTTTAGGCTTTTTTGTTTTAGTTATTTTACTACCTGTAAAATAACTTTTTATAGCCAACCTATAAGGTGAAATTTGGATTACGTAAAGCATTTTTTATCTGTTTTGAGATGTCTGCGATAAGCAAAAGTTTATCAGCAAGTTATATGGGAGTTCGCTTTGGAGTTACGGAAAAAACAGCACGATTGTTTATGCACAAGATAAGAGAGGCTATGAAATCTAGTGATAATTATCCAATGGATGGGAGTGTTCATATTGATGAATTTGTGGTTGGAGGTAGAGAAAAAGGTAAAGTAGGAAGGAGTTATAAC
>CAZZPG010000058.1:0-11095 GCA_964655975.1 uncultured Flavobacteriaceae bacterium | reverse complement strand
AAAGAGTATCTTTAAAAGAGGTAAAAGCATCATTTATAATAGATGTATTTAGGGTGTTTTTATCAATTTTAGACGAAATTAAGGTGTTTTTAAAGGCTTTTTTTGCTTTGTAATGAAGAGCTTTCCAATTGCCAAAAAAATCGATGCTAGACCAAGAAATTGATGGCCAACAATCATTTAATTGCCAAAAAAGTGTTCCCATATTATAGGGTTTTGCTCTTCTGTGTGCCTCTATTCCTTTGGTAATTCCGTAGGCTTGTAATAATTGACTCATATATACATAGTCCTCTGGATTTGTAGGAACAGGAAAATCTCGTTTCATATAATCATCAATCAATTGAAAGCCTCTAGAATGTTTTTGGTGTGTTTTAAAAACATCCGAAGAAATAGTTAGCGAATCTTTTTGATTGATATATTTTATCACCTCAAAACTTGGTAAAGATTGAAAACCAAATTCGCTCATAAATCTGGGTACATTTTTTTCTAAATGTTCAAAAGGATACGCATCGTGCCATATCCACCAATCGTGTGCATCTCCTTCTAGTTTGTACTTTGGGTTACCACGCCCATATTTAGGTGAGCTTTCCCAATAACTGGTGTTATCAGTATATTTTTTTACAGTATTTGGTAAAATACTATCAAAAATTTTTTGGTAATTACTCCAAATTTCTTCCTTTTCTTTTTCGCTTCTATTGTTTTTCCATCCCCAACGGTGCCAACCCTCTGCATTTTCATTATTGCCACACCAAAGGGCGATACTTGCATGGTTTTGTAAGCGTTTTATATTGTCAATTGCCTCTTGTTGTATATTTTTTAAAAAGGCTTTATCTCCAGGATACATTGCACAGGCAAACATAAAATCTTGCCAAATTAAAATCCCTTTTTCATCACATAAATCATAAAAAATAGTGTTTTCATAGATGCCACCACCCCAAACACGCAGCATATTCATATTAGCATCTACAACATCATTTAATAATTTTTGATAATGCGAGTTGCTAACGTGGTTTTGTAAACTATTTTGTGGAATATAATTTGCACCTTTTGCGTAGACAGGTTTTCCGTTGAGTTCAAAATAAAAAGACTCTCCTTTTGTATCTTTTTTAGTGATTAGTTTAAGGGTTCTAATCCCTTTTTTTATTGATTTTTTACTGATGATTTTACCGTCTAAACTCAATTGAAAATCAAATTGATATAAATAAGGAGTTCCTAAATTGTGTGTCCACCATAGTTTTGGTTTTTTAATTTCTATCGGGATTTTATAGGTATGCAGCCCTTTTTTTAGTTCTAGTGTGGTTTTTGATTTTTTTGAATCAATTGTAAAAAATAAATCAGCTTTTATTTTAGTATCGCTGTTAATAGTAATTTCTGCGAGTAGCGTTGCTTTTTCTTTGCTAAGTTGTTGTTGCTTTATAAAAATAGCTTCAATTTTTAAATCATTCCAAGTTTGTAGTGCTACAGATTTCCAAATTCCTGAGGTATTTAATTTAGGCCCCCAATCCCAACCGTATTGAAACTGTGCTTTTCGGGTAAAAATTCTATTTCCTTCGGGTAAACTGTAAGGAAGTTTTGCTTTTTCTTGCTCTTCGTATTTTAACGTACTTTCAAAGACTATTTTAAGGGTATTTTTTATTTTTAAAAAGGGTTTTACATTTATATTCCATTCTCTAAAAGCATTGTTTGCTTTTAAGATTAAATAATTGTTTATATATACAGATGCGTAAGTGTCTAGCCCTTTAAAATTAAGGAGAATGTGTTTTTGTTGCTGTATTTTTTTATCTAAAGTAAAGGTAGTTTTGTATTCCCAATCGGCTTTAGAAATCCAATCTAAATGTGTTGCATTGTCTTTTATAAACGGATTTTTAATCTTATTATTTGCTAACAAATCGGTGTGTACATTTCCAGGAATCGTTGCAGGCAACCACCTGCTATCACTTGTTTTTTTAAAAGACCAATTGTTGTTTAATACTATTTTTTGAGGTCTATTTTCTTTTTGTTGACAAGAAAAAAACAAACTTATTATAGCTAATAAAACAACACTATTTTTCATTTTTAATAGATTTTATAATTGCTTCAATTTTATGCTCATCTGAAAATGAAAGTAGTGTTTCATCTAAAAACTTAGGGCTATTCATTGATATTTTTGGGGGTAGATTTACTGTTTTTTGGGTGGAAGCTGAGGCGTGAATTTCAGAAAAGCCACTTTTTTTAAACAATTGTGCATTCTTTGAGTTTATACCACCTCCAGCAAGAATACAAATATCATTTTTTGCTTTTTTTTGTAGCTCAATTAATAAGTTTATTCCTCTTGTAGCAGAGGTTTCTTGCCCTGAAGTTAATACTCTATCTGCTTTTATTTGTAAGAGTTTCTCTAAGGCTTCTAAAGGTTTTGGAGTCCAATCAAAAGCCCGATGAAATGTAAAAGGTAATGGTTTTGAGAGTGCTATTAACTCTTGTGTTCGTATAATATCAATACTATTATCTTTATTTAAAACACCAGAAACAATACCAGAGCATCCTAATTTTTTACAAAGTAGAATATCTTTTTTCATTATTTCAAATTCTACTTTCGAGTAAGTAAAATTTCCACTTCGTGGTCTTATCAATACAAAAATAGGTATTGTTAGGTTCTCTATCACTTGTTGTATCAATCCGTAAGAGGGTGTAATGCCTCCAATAGCTAATTCTGCACAAAGTTCTATTCTGTCTGCTCCTGCTTTTTGTGCGTTTTTTGCAGAAAGATAAGATGTTGTACAGATTTCTAATTTCATAGTGGCTTTATTTATACTTGCTTGTATAGTATTTATTTACAAACAAACCTTATATATTTAGTCTTATATTTTTTAGTGTAACGGTTTAATAATCTTTTTGTTACTCAACAATTATTTCATCAATAAATAACCATGCTTTATGTCCTGCTCCCTTTTTTTCTTTAGGGATAATCCCAAAATTAACTATCTTTAGTTTTATAAAACGTGTTTTTACTTTTGTTTTTATAGTTACTTTTTTTGTTAAATTATTTGTGTCTTCTACATTATAATATTGTTTTTTATTATCAATAAAAGTTGCTTGAATTTCTTTTGGAGGATAAATCCAAGAGTGTTTGTTGTTAAAAAAACGTATAGAAATAGAACTAATATCTGTTTCTTTTCCTAAGTCAATAGTTATTTCAACATCATCTCCAGAAAAACCTAACCATTCTTTATCTCCATAACGTTTATTATTACCAGAAACACCATTGATTAATGCTAATGTACCACCAGCATTATATGATTTATTTGGCTGTACATTTAAGCTTATTTTTTTACCAACTGCTTTATGAAAATTAAATTTTTGACTTATTATTTTTCCTATTTGCTTGTCATTATTAAAAACGGATGCTTTTACTATAAGTTTTTTATTAATCTCAATTGGATTTGTGTAGATTTTAGAGTTTTTAGTTGGTGTACTTCCATCAAGTGTAAACCGAATTTGTTTATCTTTAGAGTATGTTTTTAATTTATAACTCAATTTACTTTCTTGCAAAACTATTTTACCTTCAATTTCATATAAATAATTGGCATAATTTATATTTAAAGCGTCTAAACGTAAATTAAATTTTTCTAATCTAGCTACAAAATCATCATAATTTTTATTTTTATTTTGCGACCAAACTACTTCGCTCATTGCCAAAATTCTTGGAAAAACCATATATTCCACTTTTTTAGAATTTTGCATATACTCGGTCCAAACATTACCTTGAGCTCCTAATACATATTTAGTTTCATCCTTAGTTAATTCTTTAGGGATTGGGTTAAAATTATACACTTTTTTAAGTGGTAAAAATCCTCCAATTGCAATAGGTTCATCTTTGTTTGTAGATTGATAGTGGTCAAAATAACAATGTGACCCAGGGGTTAATATTACATTATGATGGTCTTTTGCAGCATCAATTGCACCTTGAGTTCCTCGCCAAGACATTACGGTTGCATTTGGTGCTAAACCACCTTCTAAAATTTCATCCCAGCCAATAATTTGTCTACCTTTAGAGTTTAGGTACTCTTCAATTCTAGTAATAAAATAGTTTTGTAATTCATGTTCGTTTTTTAAACCTGCTGATTTAATTCGCTTTTGACATTCATTACAATTTTTCCATCTTTTTTTAGGTGCTTCATCACCTCCAATATGAATGTATTTACTAGGAAAAAGTTCTAAAACTTCATCTAATACATTTTCAAGAAATATAAAAGTTTCTTCTTTAGAACAATAAATATCTTCAAAAACGCCCCATTTTGTTGCTGTTTCAATTTGTTTTCCTGTACAACCCAATTTTGGATATGCAGCAATTGCAGCTTGTGAGTGCCCTGGTAGTTCAATCTCAGGAATTATTGTAACTTGTCGTTCTGTGGCATAAGCTACAATATCTTTTATATCTTCTTGTGTATAAAAACCCCCATATTTTTTACCATCATATTTTTGTGGTTGGTTGCTATAATGCCCAATTAAGGTTTCTTTTCTATACGCTGCAATTTCTTGTAATTTTGGATATTTTTTAATTTCAATTCGCCAACCTTGATCTTCGGTTAAATGCCAATGAAAGGTATTCATTTTTAACATAGATAAAGCATCAATATATTTTTTTATAAAATTTACAGAGAAGAAATGTCGTCCTACATCTAAATGCATACCCCTATATTTGAATTTAGGAGAATCCATGATTTTTAAACATTGAACAGCAATTTGTTTTTCTTTAAAAGTTTTGTTTTCAAAGGATACAGGTAGTAATTGACGTAAAGATTGAACCGCATAAAATGCTCCTTTAGGTGTTTTTGCTTTTATAGTAATACTATTTGGAGTGATATCAAGAGAATACCCTTCGGTATTATCAATATCATCATCTTTTATAAATACAATATTTTTAGATGATTTGGTGTTTTTAATAGAAATTTTACTTCCTTTTTCTATAAATGCTTTTAAAAAATTAGCAGCAACTTTAAATTCATCTGAAAATTGAATTCCTGTTGCATTATTAATTACAAAACTACCTTTTATAATAGTCTGTATGGTAGGAATTGGAATAATTTGTGGTTTTATAACTTTTTTCACATTGCTATTACAAGATACTTGTGTTGCAATTAATGTTGTACATATTATAATTTGAGTTATTCGTCTAAATATCTTCATTTTAATTAGTTTTAAAATCATTATATTGCTAATTTAGGGAAATAAATAAACTACACAAGTCAATGCAAAAAAATACTATAATAGCCGTTTTTTTATTTTTGCTAATGAGTTCTTGTAAAAAAGAAAACACAATTTTACAAGCAAAAAAAACAATCTCTTTAGTATCTTATGTAAATCCATTTATTGGAACTGGTGGGCATGGACACACATATCCTGGAGCTACAATGCCATTTGGGATGATGCAATTAAGCCCAGATACAAGGCTAGACGGTTGGGACGGATGCTCTGGATACCACTATTCTGATAGTATAATTTACGGATTTACACACACACATTTAAGTGGTACAGGCGTTTCTGATTATGGAGATATTCTATTAATGCCAACAAATAACGTGGTTTTTAATAATGGAGCTAATGGAAAAAGAGGGTATGCTTCAACATTTTCTCATAAAAATGAAATTGCTACCCCAGGATATTATAAAGTCCATTTAGATGATACTAATATTGATGTAGAATTAACAGTCTCTAAACGAAGTGGAAAACATAAATATACCTTTAAAAAAGGCGAAAAACAAGTTGTTATTTTAGATTTAAAACACAGAGATAAAGTGTTAGATTCTGAGCTAGAACTACTGTCTAAAACTCAAGTTACTGGTTATAGAAGCTCAGAGTCATGGGCAAGCAAACAATATGTATATTTTAATTTGTCTTTTTCTAAACCTTATACCAAAGTAACGCTACTCAATCAACAAAAAAAAGGAAAAAACGTTGTTGCTGCTTTTGAGTTTGATACAACCACAGGAAATACCTTAGAGGTTGCCATTGGTATTTCTGCCGTAGATAAAAAAGGAGCAGAAAAGAATAGAGTACAAGAAATAGGTAATTTATCGTTTGATGAACTAAAAAATAAAGCTCAAAATACGTGGGAAAAACAATTAGAAAAAATTATTGTAGAAAGTATAGATTCAGATTATTTAAGTAACTTTTATACTGCTTTATACCATACTATGATTGCCCCTAATTTATACCAAGATGTAGATGGCCGTTATAGAGGAATGGATTTAAAAATTCATCAAACAAAAGATTTTAATTACTATACAGTGTTTTCATTATGGGATACCTTTCGGGCAGCACATCCTTTATACACTATTATAGAACAAGAAAGAACCAACGATTTTATAAATACTTTTTTAGCAAAAAATGATGAAGGTGGCATACTACCCATTTGGGATTTATCTGCAAATTATACTGGTTGTATGATTGGGTATCACGCAGTTCCTGTAATTGTTGATGCCTACTTAAAGGGAATAAAAAAATACGATGTAGAAAAAGCCTTTACAGCAATACAACACTCTGCTACTAGAGATAAATTAGGATTAGATTCTTATAAAAAATACGGTTTTATTCCTGTTGAAAAAGAATCTGAGTCTGTTTCTAAAACATTAGAATATGCTTATGATGATTGGACTATTGCACAAATGGCAAAATCTTTAGGAAAAGAAAAAGAATATAAAACCTATATAGAAAGAGCACAGAATTATAAAAATATTTTTGACCCATCATCTCAATTTATGAGAGGTAGATTTAGAAATACATGGTTTTCTCCTTTTAACCCATCCGAAGTAAATTTTAACTATACCGAAGCAAATTCTTGGCAATATAGTTTTTATGTACCGCAAGATATTTCTGGGTTTATGCAACTATTAGGAGGAAAGAAAGGCTTAGAAAATCAATTAGATAAATTATTTGTGGCAAGTACAGAAACTGCAGGAAGACAACAGGTAGATATTACAGGATTAATCGGTCAATATGCACACGGTAATGAACCGAGTCATCATATGGCGTATTTATATAATTTTGTAAACAAACCTTATAAAACTCAAGAAAAAATTCGTCAAATTTTAACAACACTCTATACCAATACTCCAGATGGTATTTCTGGGAACGAAGATTGTGGACAAATGAGTGCGTGGTATGTTTTTAGTTCGTTAGGATTTTATCCTGTTACACCAGCATCCAATCAATATATTATAGGAAATCCGTTGTTTAAAAAAGCAACAATTAACCTAGAAAATGGCAAGCAATTTACTGTTGTGGCTCATCATCTTTCTAAAAAAAATAAATACATTAAAACAGCATCTCTAAACGGAGAAGAATTAAATAGAACGTATATTGCACATAATGAGATTGTAAAGGGAGGTGTTTTAGAATTTATTATGACAGATATACCCTCTAAATGGGGTACTAAAATAGGGCAAGAACCAACCACAACTATAGATGAGCATTTAATTGTTGCAGCTCCTTTTATAGCTAAAGGAGAGGTAGCTTTTAAAAATACCACTACCATTACTTTACAATCTGTAAATAAAAAAGCTAAAATTTATTATTCTTTTACTGATAAATTTAAAGAATATACAGCTCCTTTTCAGTTATTAAAAAAAGCAAGATTAAAAGTATATGCACAAGTAGGAACTGTAAAAAGTGCTATAATTACAACTCATTTTTTTAAGATAAACCCCAATTTAAAAATTAGTTTGCAAAATAAGTATGCAAATGAGTACAATGCTGGAGGTGAAAATGCCTTAATTGATGGTATTTTAGGAGCAGAAGATTTTAGGACAGGTACTTGGCAAGGGTATCAAGGAAAAGATATGATAGCAACCATAGACATTTCTAACCAACAATTAGTTAAAGAAGTTACTATTGGATTTTTACAAGACCAAAAAAGTTGGATTTTTTATCCCACAGAAGTGAGTTGTTTTGTTTCTGCTGATGGGAAAAACTTTACATCCGTAGGGAAACAACAAATAAACGCCACTTTACAAAAAAAGGGAGTAGAGGTAAGAAGAATAAAATTTAACGTTGGCAATAAAAAGGTAAGATATATAAAAATTAAAGCCAAAAAATTGGAGGCACTTCCAAAATGGCATTTAGGCTATGGGTCTAATGGGAAATCTTGGATTTTTACTGACGAAATTGAAATTAAATAAATATATCTATGACAACAACTAACAAATCATACAAAAGTGCTTTTTATTTTTTAACATCACTTTTCTTTTTGTGGGGCTTTATTACCGTTTTGGTAGATTCTCTAATACCTCGGTTAAAAGAATTATTTACACTTACCTATTTCCAAGCAGGATTGGTGCAATTTGCTTTTTTTGGAGCCTATTTTTTACTCTCCATTCCTGCAGGGTTTTTACTATCAAAAATTGGATATAAAAAAGGAATTGTGCTTGGGTTACTAACAATGGCAGCAGGATGTTTGTTGTTTTATCCAGCAGCATCATACAAAGAGTTTGGTATTTTTATGTTGGCATATTTTGTGCTGGCAGGTGGTATGACCATATTGCAAGTAGCTGCAAACCCTTATGTTGCGGTGTTAGGCTCTGAAGAAGGAGCAAGTAGTAGATTAAATTTATCGCAAGCATTTAACTCTTTAGGAACGGCAATTGCCCCAGCAGTAGGAGCAATGTATATTTTAAGTGATAAAGTAAAATCTACCGAGCAAATTGCATCATTATCCGAAGAAGCAAAACAAACCTATTTGGCATCAGAAGCAGCAGCAGTACAAAGTCCGTTTTTAGGAATTGCAGGTTTTGTAATTCTATTAGCTGTCATTTTTATCTTTGTGAAGTTGCCAAAATTACTCGAAAAAATACCTGATGGAGGCTATAAAACATTGCTAAAAAACAACTCTTTAATGATGGGAGCTTTCGGTATATTTGTATATGTTGGTGCAGAAGTAACCATTGGTAGCTATTTGGTAAATTATTTTATGGATATGAATTTGTTTGAAGCAATTAAACAAAATAGTATGATGAAAAGTATTTCTGAAGGAATCTTAAATGTAGATATAGCAACGGTAGATAACAAAGCCATTGTGGGTGCATTTGTTACTTTTTATTGGTCTGGAGCTATGGTTGGTCGTTTTATTGGTGCGTATTTAACAAAAATTATTCATCCTGCAAAAGTGCTAAGTTGGTTTGCAATTGGGGCATTGGTTTTAATTGTGTTGTCAATAAATACAGGTGGATTTGTATCTATGTGGTCAATTTTAGCAGTAGGATTATTTAACTCTATTATGTTTCCTACCATTTTTACTCTAGCTATTGATGGTTTAGACGATTTAAAACCACAAGCATCTGGTATTTTATGTACAATGATTGTGGGTGGAGCAATAATCCCCCCGCTTTATGGGTTTATAACAGACAATGTTGGTTTTAAATTAGCATTTATTTTAGTTTTACTTTGTTATGGATATATTATGTATTATGGAAAATATAAATTAAACCTAAAAAGATAAATAAAAATGAAACGTAGAAAATTTTTAGAAAAAGCATCTTTAACAGGTTTGGCAGTATCTGTAGGAGCAACATTAGTAACATCTTGTGCATCCGAAGAGAAACATCCGAAGAAAAAAATAGTAAAAATAAAGCCAATAATTCCAGTAGTTATTGCAACTTGGAATGTAGAAAGAGCTTGTAAAACAGCGTGGGAAGTTTTAGATAAAAACGGAACAGCATTAGATGCCGTAGAACAAGGGTGTAAAATTGAAGAAGCTGATGAAAAAGATAATACTGTTGGAATTGGTGGAAGACCAGATAGAGACGGAAATGTTACGTTGGATGCTTGTATTATGAATAAAAACGGAAATTACGGTGCAGTAGTTTGTATGCAAAACATTGTACATCCTATTTCTGTAGCTAGAAAAGTAATGGAAGATACTCCACACGTTTTGTTGGCAGGAAAAGGAGCAGAAAAATTTGCAGTTTCTAAAGGATTTAAGCAAGTTAATTTATTAACAGCAGCTTCTAAAAAAGGGTGGGAAGAATGGAAAAAAACATCAAAATACAAGCCAATTATTAATATAGAAAATCACGATACTATTGGAATGCTTGCTATTGATAAAAATGGTGATATTTCTGGTGCCTGTACCACCAGTGGATTGGCATATAAAATGGCAGGTAGAGTAGGAGATTCGCCCATTATTGGTGCAGGTTTGTTTATTGATAATAAAATTGGAGGAGCCACTGCTACCGGAATGGGAGAAGAAGTATTAAAAACTGTAGGAAGTTTTTTAATTGTAGAGTTAATGAGACAAGGGAAAACACCCCAAGAATCCTGTGAAGAAGCAGTACACAGAATTGTAAGCTCAAACCCAAATTACAAACATTTTCAAGTAGCGTATGTTGCAGTAAACAAACAAGGAGAAACAGGAGGCTATTCTATTCATAAAGGGTTTAGTTATAGATTATCTCAAGAAAATATACATAAAAATGTAATTTCAGACTACTTTAATAAAGGGTGATTATTTATTGAACTAAAAAAGCTCAAAAATCAACTTGATTTTTGAGCTTTTTTTTTGGCTATAAACAACAAGTCTTATATCTTATAACGAAGCAATCTTGACTCTTTTTTATTTCTTCTTCTGTTGTGCTTGTTGTTCTTGTGCTTGTTTCATAGCATTGTCTAAACGTTGTCTAAATTTACTTTTCTTTTTTTCAGGGCGTTTTTTGTTTTCTTCTATTTGTGCGTGAATCTTAGCTTCATCAATCACATAATTTTTAATTACCAACATAATTATAATGGTTAGCAAGTTAGAGATAAAATAATACAAACTTAAACTACTAGCATAATTGTTAAAGAAAAATAACATCATAATAGGAGAGAAGTAAATCATATACTTCATCATCTGTGTCATATCTGGCATCCCTTCTTGTGTAGGTGCTTGCATATTTGCTTGCTGACTTTGGTTCATTTTCATATAAAAGAAAATAGCTACTGAAGCTAAAATGGGAAACAAACTTACGTGATTTCCATAAATAGGGATATTAAAAGGCAAATGGTATACAGCATCATATGATGATAAATCATTTGCCCATAAAAAACTTTTTTGACGTAAATCTATATTCGAAGGAAAAAATCGGAA
>CAZZPG010000057.1:0-11156 GCA_964655975.1 uncultured Flavobacteriaceae bacterium | reverse complement strand
ACTTAGGATCTAGTGCCGCAAGGTGTGAGAGTTCGAGTCTCTCCGCCTGTACAAACAAACGGTCTATGCCCATTGGGCATAGACTGTTTTCTTTAAAAAATGTATCAAACACACACCATTGAGTTATGCATATTTTAAAAAACAAATTAGTATTTAAATTCTTGATTAAAATTAAATTTTTGTCAGTAAAAAAATGTAAATTCACTTATACAAAATAAAAGCACCCTATAAAATGAGAAATATATTAATTATTGGAGCAGGAAAATCTAGCTCATCACTTATAAAATATTTACTAGACAATGCTAAAAAAGAAAACTTATATATAACAATTGGTGATGTCTCTTTAGAAAATGCAAAAAAAATCATTAATAATCATCAAAATTCGAGAGCAATTTTATTAGATGTTTTTGATAAAAGACAAAGAGAAGATGCTATAAAAAAAGCAGATATTGTTATCTCTATGTTGCCCGCTCGTTTTCACTTACAAGTAGCTAAAGATTGTGTAACTTTTGGTAAAAATATGGTTACTGCATCCTATATTTCTAAAGAAATGAAAGCATTAGATAAAAATGTAAAAGAAAAAGGATTGGTTTTTATGAACGAAATTGGTTTAGACCCAGGAATCGATCATATGAGTGCAATGCAAATTATTGATAGAGTAAAAGAAAATGGCGCAAAAATGTTACTTTTCGAATCCTTTTGTGGAGGATTAGTAGCACCAGAGAGTGATACCAATTTATGGAATTATAAATTTACTTGGAATCCAAGAAATGTTGTTTTAGCAGGACAAGGAGGAGCGGCTATGTTTATTCAAGAAGACGCTTATAAATACATCCCTTATCAAAAATTGTTTAGACGTACAGAATTTTTAAACATTAATGGTAACGGTAAATTTGAAGCTTATGCAAATAGAGATTCATTAAAATATAGAACCATTTATGGTCTAGACACTATACCAACTATGTACAGAGGAACTATCAGAAAAGTAGGTTTTTCTAGAGCGTGGAATGTTTTTGTACAACTAGGAATGACAGATGATTCTTATACTTTTGAAAATTCTGAAAATATGTCTTATAGAGATTTTACCAATTCCTTTTTAGCCTACTCTCCTACAGATTCTGTTGAACTAAAATTACGTTCATACCTAAAAATTGATCAAGATGATATTATGTGGGATAAATTAGTTGAGTTAGATATTTTTAATCCGAAGAAAAAAATTGAACTAAAAAAAGCAACTCCAGCCCAAATGTTACAAAAGATTTTATCTGATAGTTGGACTTTACAAGAAAACGACAAAGATATGATTGTTATGCACCATAAATTTGGCTACGAATATCAAGGAGAAAAACACCAAATAGAAAGCAGTATGGTTATTAAAGGAGATGACCAAACCTATACAGCTATGGCAAAAACGGTAGGATTACCTGTTGCCATTGCTGCCTTAAAAATTTTAAATGGAGAAATAAAAACACCAGGTGTTCAGTTACCAATTACTAAAGAAGTGTACGAACCAATTTTAAAAGAATTAGAAGCTTATGGAATTGTTTTTACAGAGAAAAAAGTGCCGTATTTAGGATATAATCCAGAAAATGTAGTTGGATAACTTCAATTAATTTATCTTGAGTGTAGCCAAAGTCACATTTTTAAGTAAAAATCTTTTGTTAAATCAATATACTCTTTTGTGTATTGATGACGTGTTATCTCTATGATTAATTCCTCTCTAACAATTTCTTTTTGACTAAAAGAAAAAGATAATAAACTTCTTTTCACTTCAGAAGTTTGTGTACCTTTTATATCACAAAACCGATGTAAAAACAACTGTTCTTTTTTGGCTAATGCCACAAAATGCTCTTGTTCTTTCTTGGGGATAATCACAGAAAATACACCATTTTTAGAAAGTAGTTTTGATACTCCAAAAAGTAAATTTTTAAAAGATAATGAGGTTGTAAAACGTGCCGTATTTCTGGGTTTATTACCTGTCTGATAATCATCAGTATAAAATGGTGGATTCGATACAATTAAATCATAGGTTTCTTCTTCCTCTATCATTTCTTTTGCAAAATTATCAAAAGAAGAGTGGTAACAAAACAACCTATCTGCCCAATCAGATTGTTCAAAATTTTCTACCGTCTGCTCATAGGCTTTCTCTTCAATTTCAACTGCATCAATGGTAGATGCATTAGAACGTTGTGCCAACATTAGAGAAATAATACCTGTTCCAGAGCCAATATCTAAAATAGTATCAGGGTAAAAATCAACAGTAGCCCAAGCCCCTAACAAAACGGCATCTGTACCTACTTTCATTGCTGTTTTCTCTTGATGAATGATAAATTCTTTAAATTTGAATGGTTTTGATTTGATACTAGATATTTTTAGAACTGTCATTTCTGTGAAACCTTCCTATTGGTAGACAGGAACTGGAACTGGAATCTCACAATTTAAACTATGAAACTAAGTAAAAGGGTTCTCTACGATGCTCCCCTCAAAACTACATTATTGAAAATAAAAATACTAAAAATTATAATACAAGTAAGTTTGTTTTAATTTTTAGTATTTATCTGCAGAGAGGAAGGGATTCGAACCCTCGATATAGTCACCCATATACACACTTTCCAGGCGTGCGCCTTCGACCACTCGGCCACCTCTCTATAATTTGTCATTGCGAACAAAGTGAAGCAATCTCACAATTTAAGATAGCTTTATATTTACACAACAAAAAATCTACTCCAAATACAAGTCTATCAAACCTGCAGGAGTTTCAATAATAATTTGTTTATTTTCTCTATCAATTTTTTTGATAAAATCATCTATCATAGGGATAAAAATTTCATTTTCTCCTTTTTTGATTTCAAACAATGGTTGAGCCGCTTTGTCGTTAATGCTTTTTAAAACCCCCACATCACCAAAGTTTACATCAACAATAGTAAAACCAATTACTTCGTGAAAATAAAACTGATTACCAGATAATTTTGGCAACAAATCTAACGGTAAATAAATGCCTGATTTTAAAATAGCATCGGCATCTTCTTCTGAGTTGATACCTTCAAACTGAACACGCAACTGATTGCCTTTGTGCAACGAGCTTTTTTCAATAAAAAATGGAATCAAATTATTGCCTAAATCGACAAATATTGATTCCATTGCTTGATAAATTTTGGGTTCATCAGTATCTAATTTGATAACCACCTCACCTCTAAAGCTATGTTTTCTAACGATTTTGCCTAAATAAAAACAATCTTCTTTACGCATTTCGTTAAAATTTTTTACTCTTCTGTTTTCTCAGTAGTTTCTTCTGCTACAGTTTCTTCAGTTGTTTCTGCTACAACTTCTTCTACCACCTCTTCTACTACTTCTGGTGTATTTGCAGCAATTCTTGCTTCATTTACAGCTTTTTCTGCTTCTAAAATTTTTGATTTTGCATCAGCAGTTGCTTTTGCTAAACCATCTTCTTTTGCAGTAACTTTACCAGATTTTTCATCTAACCAAGCAGTAAATTTAGCTTCTGCTTGCTCTTCAGTTAAAGCTCCTTTTCTTACTCCACCAGCTAAATGATTTTTTAACATAGCTCCTTTGTAAGACAAAATTGCTCTTGCAGTATCAGTTGGTTGAGCTCCATTTTGTAACCATTTTACAGCTCCATCAACATCTAAATCTACTATTGCTGGATTTACATTTGGGTTGTAAGTACCTATTTTTTCTAAGTATTTACCATCTCTTTTTGCACGGGCATCGGCAGCAACAATCCAATAGAAAGGCTTTCCTTTTTTACCGTGTCTTTGTAATCTGATTTTTACAGACATAATTTGTTAAATTTTTAAGGTACGCGACCTTGATTATTAATTAAGTTTGCAAAGTTACAAAAACTTATGAAATAAAAAATAGTTTTTGTTTTCTTAAAAAATATAGCAAACAACTATGTAGTAATTTTCTTTCTTTATCAAGACATACTTCAAGGAAGTACTATGATAACTAAAGGACAAATTTTATTAAATAGGTGAAATGTTTTTTGCTTGAACTTTAAAAAAAATAAATTTCAAGGAGTGAATATAAAATTATTTTTTACTTTTGATTGATACTTAAATAACACAACTTAAATAAAAAAAAATGGTTAATCTAAAAACGAAATCGATTTCGTTAAATAGTTTAGGAATTAAAAAAGCAAAGGTGAATTATAATTTTTCATCAGACCAATTGCATGCAATCACTATTGAAAAAGGACAAGGGGTAGAAGCTTCCTCTGGTGCTTTGGCAATTAATACAGGAGAATTTACAGGACGATCACCAAAAGATCGGTTTATTGTAAAAGATAACATAACAAAAGACCAAGTTTGGTGGGGAGATGTTAATATCCCTTTTGATTCAAAGAAGTTTGATAAATTGTATGATAAAGTAGTAAAATATTTATCAGGAAAAGAACTTTTTGTACGTGATAGTTTTGCATGTGCAGATAAAAACTACCAATTAAATATTAGAGTTGTTAATGAGCATCCTTGGGCAAATATGTTTGCTCATAATATGTTTTTACGCCCTACGGAAGAAGAATTAAAAGATTTTACTCCAGAATGGACGGTTATTAATGCACCTAATTTTATGGCAGAGGCAAAAGTTGATGGCACAAGACAGCACAATTTTGCAATTTTAAATTTTACAAAAAAAATTGCCTTAATAGGGGGTACAGGATATACCGGTGAAATTAAAAAAGGGATTTTTTCTGCATTAAATTTTATTTTGCCAGTTTTTAAAAATACTCTACCAATGCACTGTTCTGCTAATGTTGGCGAAGAGGGTGATACAGCTATTTTCTTTGGATTATCTGGTACTGGTAAAACAACCTTATCTGCAGATCCAGCAAGAAAATTAATTGGTGATGATGAACATGGTTGGACAAATGAAAATACAGTATTTAATTTTGAAGGAGGTTGCTATGCGAAAGTAATAGACTTATCCGCAGAAAAAGAACCTGATATTTTTAAAGCAATTAAAAAAGGTGCAATTCTAGAAAATGTTATTATGGATGCTGATGGAAATGTAGATTTTGAAGATACCACAATCACCCAAAATACACGTGTAAGTTATCCTATTTATCATATTGATAATATTCAAGAAAAATCTATTGGAACAAATCCGAAAAATATATTTTTCTTAACAGCAGATGCTTTTGGTGTATTGCCTCCAATTTCTAAATTAACTCCTGGGCAAGCAGCATATCATTTTATTTCTGGTTACACTGCAAAAGTTGCTGGTACAGAGGCAGGAGTTACAGAACCTGTACCTAGTTTTTCTGCTTGCTTTGGAGCTCCTTTTATGCCCTTACACCCTACTAGATATGCAGAAATGTTGAGCAAAAAAATGAAAGAAGCGAATGTAATTGTTTGGTTGGTAAATACAGGATGGACAGGTGGTTCTTACGGAGTTGGAAGTAGAATGAAGTTAAAATATACACGTGCTATGATAACAGCAGCTATGAATGGTAGTTTAGAGGCTGCAAATAAAGATAATTATCATATTCATTCTATATTTGGATTGGCACAACCTAATATATGTCCTAATGTTCCAACAGAGGTGTTAAGCCCAATAAAAACATGGAATAACGATAAAGGGTATTATGAAACTGCTCAAAAATTAGCAGATTCTTTTAGAGAAAATTTTAAAAAGTTTGAAGAGTATGCAAATGATGAAATTTTAGCAGGAGGCCCAATAAAATAAAAGAAGTTTTAAATTTGAATCAATAAAAAGCACCCAAATGGGTGCTTTTTTAATACATAAAATTAAGAAGAATTATTTTACTCCGTGCATTAATTTTTTAAGTATAGGGTTTAAAGCGAGTATTAATAAGCCTGCCACAGTTGGTACAATTGTGAAAATTAAAAAGAAAGTAGATAAGCTATATTCTTTTGTTATATTTTCTATTTGACCACCTAGTACAGCTGCTAATTTATTTCCAATAGCAATAGCTAAATACCACATTCCAAACATAAAAGCAATCATACGTGCAGGTACTAATTTACTAACATAGGATAATCCTACTGGAGATAAACAAAGTTCTCCTAAAGTATGGAACAAATAAGCCAAAACTAACCAAAGCATACTTACTTTTACTCCATCTTTAATTCCGTAAGAACCATAAGCTAATAAAGCAACCCAATTGCCATAATCATTAAACCTAAGGCATATTTTGTTGCTGCAGATGGGTTGTATTTACTTTCCCACCATTTAGAAAAGAAAGAGGCAAAAGCAATAATAAAGAAAGAGTTTAAAACACTAAACCAAGAAACAGTAATTTCTGATGTTTCAGCATTAAATTCTCTATTAAGCATCCAGCCCACAATACCCCACATACCAACAAAACAAACTGCTAGAATGATATTAGAATACGGAATTTTAGTAAATGTTTTTTTCCAAAGAAGAAAAAGAACATAAGAAATAATTAGTAATGGTATTACAGTAAGTAACGCATTTACAATGTTAAAAATTAAGGCAGAATTACCTGTTAAAACTCTATCTATATTATCTCTTGCAAATAATACTAATGATGATGCTCCTTGCTCAAAAGACAACCAAAAGAAGACTGTAAAAAAGGCAAAAATGATAAAAGCTATCATTCTATCTCTAATTACTTTAGTATATCTACTAATTCTACTACCAACTAAAAACAAGAATAGGGTCAAAGCAAAAAGAACTGCAACATATTGACCTTCTAAATCTCCTATTTTAAAGCCAGAAAATATATCTATACTCCCTATTTTTGATAAAGGATCGTTAATAGCATATCCTAAACCTATAACCGATGAAATTGTAATTAAAACTTTATCTAAAGTAGTAAATGGGTTCAATTCTTCCTTTTCTTCACTAGAATTATTTTGTTCTTTAATAACAGAAGGTTTTGCTCCAATAACCCCAAATAAATTACCTGAAAACCAAAATTGAAGAGTTCCTAGTAGCATAAAAATACCTGCTAAACCAAATCCCCAAGACCACCCAATTTTTTCTGCCATATAACCACAAAGCATCATTCCGAAAAAAGCACCTGCATTAACACCCATATAAAAAATAGTATAAGCACCGTCTTTTTTCTCTGGATTTTTTTTGTACATTTCTGAAATAATGGAAGTAATATTTGGTTTAAAAAAGCCAGTACCAATTACTAGTAATCCTAATCCTATATATAAAGAAAGTTCTGTATCTAAAGCCATTGCAACATGACCTAGAGTCATAATTAAAGCTCCAATAACTACTGCGTATCTATATCCCGTTAGTTTGTCTGCTACAATGCCTCCTATAATTGGTGTTATATAAAGCAACATTGCATATGTACCAAACAATGCACCTGCATTTTCTGCAGACCAACCCCAGCCTGCATTAGAGCCTATAATTGCGGTTGTTAAAAAATTTACTAAAAGAACTCGCATTCCGTAAAAAGAAAAACGCTCCCACATTTCAGTAAAAAATAACACAAACAAACCTGCTGGATGTCCTAAAACCTTGTCTTTAAATAGACTTTCAATATCTGTACTCATATGTTGTTAAAAGTTAATGATTAAATTGCAATATACAAAAAAACACCTAAGCAATTTTAGGTGTTTTTTAGAAAATTATGAATAGTTTTATTTTTCTTTTGAAACATTTTTGCCAATTGTAGCATTGTAAACTAGAAGACCAATAACGGTTGCCAAACCAATACCTGCAATAATATACCAAATGTTACCAGGGTGATAATTGTTCCAAATAAGTGTTGTCATTTGATCTTTTGTCATCTGAAGTTTATTTGCTGCAGAATCATAAAAATCATTTTTAGTAAAATCTTTGGTTATTTCAGGTAATTGAATATTTCTACTTGTTAACTCTCTTCTAATTAACAGTACTTTATCAGACATATTTGTATACAAATCTCCTGTAACCCATTTTGTTAATAGGTTTGCAAATGCAATAGGAACAAAATAAGTACCCATGTATAAAGCTTCTTTTCCTTTAGGTGAAATTTTAGCAATATAGTCTGAAAATTTTGGGTTTGATGTCATTTCTCCAATAGCGAATATTAAAATTCCTAAAACAGTATATAATGAGTTATTCGTATAAAAAGAAACACCAATACCAATCATAGCAATAATAATACCAGTCATCATAGCACTAATTGGTTTCCATTTAAGAATTATTGTAGAGATTATCATTTGAAATATAATGATAAAAAACGCATCTAAATTTACAATCATTTCTGGGTTAATACTACCGTCTTTATTTTTTAAAAAATCGGCAATAGGAGGTAAAATTTTATGAAATGCATCATAAAAAGGAGTTGTATTAATCCATTCTTCAATAAATACAGGTAAGGTATAAAACAATTGATTAAACATTAACCAAAATCCAACCATTACAAGTAATAATAATGATAATTTTTTATCTGATAAAGCTTCTAATATATTGGCTAAAGATTTTTTTAAAGTCTCACTAAATGGTATGTTTGATTTTTCTCTATTTGGCTCTTTAAAAAGAAATAAAACAATAAGCATATTTACTAAAATAGCTGTTGTTGCCATTAAAAACACAATACTCCATCCGTATTCATCTCTTAATTTAGCAGAAAATAGTGGGCCAAAAAAACCTCCAATATTAACCATCATATAGAAAACTCCAAAACCAAAAGAGGAGTTACTTTTATCTGTTGCTTTTGTTACGATAGCAGATGCTACTGGTTTAAAAATAGCAGCACCAAGGGCTACAACTAAAAACATTAGAAATACTCCTGTATAAGAGGTAACTTGCCCCATAAAATAGTACCCTATAGCAAGTAAACTATACGCTATAATTAAAGATATTTTATAGCCAATTTTATCAGAAATTATGCCTGTAAGAACTGGTAGTAGGTACAGGATAAAAGTACCATAAGACATTATTTCACTCCTTTCTGCATGGGTTAAACCTAAGCCTCCCTCATCAGTAGAACCTGTTAGATACAGTGCTAATACGGCAAATAAGCCATACCAAGCCCAACGCTCAAAAAGTTCCATAATACTCGCAATCCAAAAAGGTCTAGTAAATGATTTCATTAAACCTACAAATCCTAATTCTTTGTTTTCTGTACTCATTGTGTAATTATTTATATAAAAAAATAAATCCTTACAACATAAAGTCATAAGGATTTTTGTGAAAATTAATTATTCTATTGGTTCGGTTTCATGCATTTCTACTTCGTTGTCTTCTGCTCCGTGCGTTAATCTTTTTAATGGTTTTAATAGAGCTATTACGAGTAGTCCAAAAACTACAGTAAAAATCACAATTCCTGTAAAGATTGTATATTCACCAAAATTTGCTGATTTTTCTCCTAATATACCAGCAACTTTACCTCCTAGTCCTGTTGCAGCAAAATATAAGCCCATCATTAAAGAGGCATATTTTGCAGGTGCTAATTTGGTTACAAATGATAATGACACAGGTGATGATGACAGCTCTCCAATGGTATGAAATAAATAAGCTAATACCAACCACTGCATTCCAGAACTTCCGTTGGCTTCATACTCTCTTACGGCAAAAATCATAAAAACAAAACCGAGTCCCATAATGATAGTTCCTGAAGCCATTTTAAATAATGATGAAGCTTCTTTATTTTTTAATTTTCGTTTTGCCCAAATATTTGCAATTAAAACGGCCAGTAAAATAATAAAACCTGCATTTAAACCTTGAAACATAGGGGTAGGTATTAAATAGCCAAATAACATTCTATCTGTTTTTGTTTCTGTATAGATGCTCATTAATCCTCCAGCTTGCTCAAAAGCACCCCAAAAAACAATTACTAATAAAAACGAGAGTAATAAAACTAAAAATCTATCTTTTAAAATAGTTGTTTCTAAATTTTTATAAATCATCATCATTAGTCCTACTACTAAAGAAAGGAAAATAAATAAAGCTCCGTAACCCCAATGATCTACTCCTTCAAAAGTAAAACCTGCATATAATGATAGGGCAAGTAAAATTATTACGATGCCAAGTTGGGTGGGTGAGTTAAATAATTCAGAAAATATTTTCACTAAAGAAATATCACTATTTTTTTGTTCTACAGTAGGCTTGTTACCTACATGAAGGATGTATTTTTGCCCCCAAATATAAACAAGTAGTCCTAAAACCATAGCAATTCCTGCTAGTCCAAAACCAGCGTGCCATCCCCATTTTGCAATTACTAAACCAATAAATGATGTCGCTAATAATGAACCCGTGTTAATTCCTATATAAAAAATACTAAAACCTTTATCTCTTCTGATGTCGCCCTTTTTGTATAATCCACCAACCATTGTAGATATATTTGGTTTTAAGCAACCAACTCCAATAATAATAAAACCTAGACCAGTAAAAAATGCCCAAGTAGCTTCTACGGCTAAAACACCATGACCTATTGATAATAGGACAGCTCCTAACATCACTGTTTTTTTTTGCCCTAATACTTTATCAGCCAAAATACCACCAGGAATAGATATCAAGTAAACTAACATTACATACCAGCCGTATAATTGTAGTGCTTCTAGTTTAGACCAGCCTAAACCAGCACCATTTTCATTACCTGCTTTTGCAATCATATATATAACAAGTATAGAACGCATACCGTAATAAGAAAAGCGTTCCCACATTTCTGTAAAGAATAAAACATATAATCCTATTGGATGACCAAATAATTCTTTTTGATGTGGTTTTATTGTTATTGCTGACATATTTTTATGTTTAGTTATTTAATAAGTTTTTTTTAATAAATTCCGTCATTTTGGTAAACAAATGCAAACGGGTATTTCTACCTCTGTAAATTCCGTGAGTTCTATCTGGGTATATAGCCATATCAAATGGTTTATTGGCTTTTATCAAAGCATTTACCATTCTCATAGAGTTTTGGACGTGCACATTATCATCACCAGAGCCATGTATAATTAAAAAGTTTCCTTTTAGTTTTTCTGCATGATTTAATGGTGAGTTTTCATCATAACCTGTAGGGTTTTCTTGTGGTGTTTGCATATAGCGTTCTGTATAAACAGAATCGTAAAAACGCCAAGAAGTAACAGGTGCAATGGCTATTGCGGTGCTAAAAATATCATTTCCTTTTAAAATACAATTGCTACTCATAAATCCGCCATAAGACCAACCCCAAATACCAATTTTTTCTTTGTTGATGTAAGGTA
>CAZZPG010000056.1:0-11293 GCA_964655975.1 uncultured Flavobacteriaceae bacterium | reverse complement strand
ATAAAAAATAGCAAAACCCTATAGTGACTTTCTTTTTCCTAGATAAATTTCTGCGATTGTAGGGTTGTTATCACAAATTTTTAAACTCTTAAAACTATCGCCTTTTTTTACTCTACCTATTTGTAATACTTTAAAATAAACACCACACATCGTCGTGTTCCAAAATTTCTTTACCATTTGATTATCGTTAAATCGAATACCTAACTTATAACAAGGTTGCCGGGGTTTTGTAACTTCAATAATAGCATTTCCAACCTTAAAAGTATCTCCTACATAAATTTTTGTTTCATCTAAACCATCAATTGTAAGGTTTTCTCCAAACATACCAAAATTCCAATCTAAATTTGGGTATTGTTTTTTCCAATATTTATAATGTTGTAAACTGTACGTGTACACTGCTTTATCAATACCTCCATGGTGTTTTCTATCTACCACATCATCATCTTGTACATCTTCTATATCTAAAAAGATAGGTTGCTCTGTTGGATGTTTATAAATTCCTGTCGAAAAAATCTTCCCTTTATAATTGAGTGTTCTTTTCTTGCCGATGTTGGTTGATATGATTTTCATTTTTAGAATTTGAATGATAAGATTCCTTCATTTCATTCGGAATGACATATTATGAAACTACATTAAAATTATTTTAAGAAACCTTGCAATACATCAGCAATTTTACGATTGTCTGAAAGCTGTGGAATCTTATTTTGTCCTCCAAACTTACCGATAGATTTCATATAGTTATGAAACCCTCCTTTTTGTACTTTTCTGATGATGAGTGATCTCAATACTTTACCATTAATTAAATCTTGGTAATAAATATTTTGTGCTTGCATAACCGCATCAATTTTTTGAGCAAAATCATTAAGATTTTCAGGTTCGTTTTCAAACTCAATAAACCATTCATGATATGGTAATTTATCTTTTTTTGATGGGTTTACTTGGGGAGCAACGGTAAATTCACTTACTGTTATATCTCTTCCTTTTATAGCATCATTTAAGGCTTTTTCTACCTCTTTACCAATAACATGTTCGCCAAAAGCAGAAATAAAATGTTTAATGCGTCCTGTAACTTTTATCCGATATGGTTTTGTTGAGGTAAACTCTACTGTATCACCAATGTTATAACCCCATAAACCTGCGTTAGTATTTAAAATGATGACATAATTGACCTCTTTTTGGACATCTTTTAAGGAAATTCTTGTTGGGTTTTCATCAAAAAACTCATCTGTAGGAATAAATTCATAAAAAATGCCACTATCTAATTGTAATAGCATTCCTTTTTCGGTTTGACTGTCTTGATAGGCAATAAAGCCTTCGGATGCTGGATACAGCTCAATATAATCTATCTTTTTACCAATAAGTGCTTCGAATTTATTTTTATAGGGTTCAAAATTAACACCTCCATAAACAAAAAAATTAAAATTAGGAAAAAGTTCTGATACTGATTTTCCTGTTTTTTCTATCAATTTTTCAAAATACATTTGTACCCAAGAAGGTATGCCACTAATCACCGACATATCTTCATTAATGGTTTCTTCTACAATAGCATTTACTTTGGTGTCCCAATCTTCAATACAGTTAGTACTCCAACTTGGTAGGCGATTTTTTAGCAAATATTGGGGCACGTAATGTGCCACAATACCACTTAATCGCCCTAATTTAATACCATTTTTATCTTCTAAAATGGGGCTTCCTTGTAAAAAAATCATTTTGCCGTTTACAAAACTAGCATCATTTTTTTCTGCAATATAAAGCAACAAAGCGTTTCGAGCGGCTTTAATATGAGTAGGCATCGATTCTTTGGTGATGGGAATGTATTTTGCTCCTGATGTTGTACCTGATGTTTTGGCAAAATAAATCGGTTTTCCTTTCCATAATACATTTTTTTCTCCTGCTATTATTCTATCTATATAGGGTCTTAATCCTTCATAATCACTAACAAGGATACGGGTTTTAAAATCATGGTATGTTTTAATATTTTTAAAATCGTGGTCTTTACCAAAAGCCGTCTTTTTTGCTTCAAAGATTAATTTTTTAAAGACTTTTTCTTGGGTTTTATGAGGTTTATTTGCCCATCTATAAACCTTTTTCTTTACAATTTTAGCAAACGGAATCGTAAAAATAGTTTTGATACTCATTTATTTAAAATCTATATAATTTATTGGGTTTACAGGATACCCCTCATTCCATAACTCAAAATGTAGATGTGGTCCAGTAGTGAGTTCTCCAGTAGAGCCTACTGTGGCTATTACTTCTCCAGATTTCACTAAATCTCCTTGTTCTTTTAGCAAAACTCCGTTGTGTTTGTACACAGAAACAAATCCTTTTGGGTGTTCTAAAATAATTACATATCCTGTTTCTGTAGTCCATTCAGAAAAAATTACGGTACCATCTGTAATTGCTTTTACAGGGGTACTTGTTTTTGCTACAATATCTACTGCAAAATGTTTGTTTTTTGCATTAAATTCTTGTGTTAAATTACCTGATACTGGAGCAAAAAAGACAATTTTTCCTTTATTATTATTGTTATCTACAAGAGGAAAACGGTCTCTTCTTTCTACTTTTTCTCTAAATAATGAATCTTCTTTTGTAGCGTTTAACTTATTTTCATTTACGACAATTTTAACAGATTCATTTTTTAAAGAGTCTAATTTTTCTAGGCTAATATCTCCTGTCATTACAGATCGTAAAGCTTCTGTGTAACTTTGTAAAGCTGTTAGTTTTATTTTTAATGAATCTGCTTCATATACCAACTGTGTTGCTTTCTTTTTTAGTTTTAAAGATGAATATCCTGGTATATACTCTTTTAATGGTGTGTATGCAATGAAAATAATGGTTAATATTACCAAAAAGATAGAGAAAAATCCTCCTAATACAAATACATTTAAACGAGATAATTTGAAAGAAAATCGTTCTTCAAAAGTATCATCATTTAGAATAACTAATCTGTATTTATTGGTAAGTTTTTGTTTAAATCTACTGTTATTTGATTCTTTTTTTTCCATATTTTTTTAGTAAGAACAAATATACAACGAAATTTTAGGAGAACTATTTCTTATAAAAATTCATTTCATCAATATATTTCCAAACCGTTTCAGAAACCAATGCTTGTATGTTTTTGTTGTTTTTAATTCCGTTTCTTATCATTGTTGATGAAATTTGCACAATAGGGGCATCTATTTTATGTATTTTTGGGTGATTATTAAATTGTGTGTCGGTAGTTCCATCAGAAATTCTTGGATATACATATATATGATGATTTTCTAAAATTGTTTCATAATTTTTCCATTTATGAAAACTCTTTAAATTGTCTTCGCCCATAATTAAACTAAACCTATTGTCTGGGTATTTTTCTGAAATATAGGCTAAGGTATGTACTGTATAATTGGGCTGAGGTAAGGTAAACTCTATATTTGAGGGTTTAATTTTTGGGTAATTTTCTGTAGCTATATCTACCAATGTATATCGATGGATATTGTCTAACAAAGTTTTTTTCTTTTTAAAAGGGTTGTGGGGTGTTACTACCATCCAAATTTCATCTAAATTTGAATGCTCTACCATATGGTTGGCAATAATAAGATGCCCAACGTGTATGGGATTGAATGTACCAAAATATAATCCAATTTTTTTCATTTTTTTAGAGACAAGAACCAAGATAAAAGAATTAATATTTTTTATTTTCTTTTTTTTCGTTTAAAAACTCACTCACTAAATTTTCGGCATCTTTTAATGCTGTTTCTAACACAGTGTTTACAATAATTTTATCAAATTGTGGTGCTGTTGCCATTTCTATAGATGCTTTTGCTACTCGCATATTTATTTTTTCATCGGTTTCTGTTTTGCGTTTTTTTAATCTAATTTTTAGCACTTCTACGCTTGGTGGTTTTACAAAAACTGATAAGGTTCTTTTGGGGTATTTTCTTTTTATTCTTAATCCACCTACTACATCAATATCAAAAATAACATGCTTTTTTTGAGCCCAAATACGTTCTATTTCTGTTTTTAGTGTTCCGTAAAAATTATCTCTATATACTTCTTCCCATTCTAAAAACTCATCGGCTTTCATTTTTTTTTTAAAGTCTTCTAATGAAATAAAATAGTAATCTTCCCCGTCTTTTTCATCTCCTCTTGGTGCTCTAGAAGTTGCTGATACAGAAAATGCTAAGTTTAATTTTTCTTGAGCCAATAAATGACGAACAATGGTTGTTTTACCAGAACCAGATGGTGCAGAAAATATAAATAATTTTCCTTGAAATTTTTTAGACATTATAAAACGTTTAAAATTTGTTCTTTTATTTTTTCTAATTCGTTTTTCATTTGAATTACTACTTTTTGCATAGGTGCATAATTGGCTTTTGAACCTGTGGTATTAATTTCTCTACCAATTTCTTGAACAATAAATCCTAGTTTTTTTCCATTAGAATCATTGGTTGCTAATTCTTGTAAAAAATACTCTAAATGATTTTCTAAACGTACTTTTTCTTCATTAATATCTAATTTTTCTAGATAATAAATCAACTCTTGTTCAAACCTATTTTCGTCTAATTCTACTTTTAAATCGGCAATGGCTTTTTGCAAACGTACTTTTACATTCTCAATTCTATCACCATCTAACGCTTTTACTTCTTCTAAATAGGTTTTAATATTGGTAATTCTTTTTTGAAAATCTATTTCTAAAGAGGTGGCTTCATCAATTCTATATTGTACTATTTCTTTGATGGCCTCATCAATTCCTTTTTCTATATGTTTCCACTCATTTTCATCAAGTTCTTCTCTTTCTGTTTTTAAGGCATCTGGCATTTTTACTGCCATTTTAAGTAGTTCAACATCATTAGAAGTACCTGTTTGTACTATGTTTCTAAGTTGTTGCATATAATTTACTACCACTACTTTATTTACTTCAGTTGTAGTTTCATCAGCAGTCATTTCTATATACATAGAAAAATCTACTTTTCCTCTTACCAAATGTGAGGCTAATTTTTTACGAACAGCCAATTCTTTTCCTTTATAATATGAAGGAATACGAACGTTTAAATCGAGATTTTTACTATTTAAAGATTTTACCTCAATAGTTATTTTTTTTGTAGGTAATTGCAATACAGATTTACCGTATCCTGTCATAGATTGAATCATACAATCAAAAATTTATGATGAAAGGCAAATATACACTTATTTGGTGGTACTTTTTACTTGTTTTGTTACCAAATACACTCCAAAAAAGATGAGGATTGTTGCTGTTATTTTTACAAGATTCAAAGAATCACTTCCAACAAAAAGTGCATATATAGAGGCAATTACTGGTTGTAAATAAATAAAAACACTTACGGTGGTCGGTTTTAGTTTAGAAAGAGCAAAAAGATTAAATAAATAGGTAACACAGGTAGTAAATAGAACCACAAAACCTGCTTTAAGTAGAATATTTGTGGGTATTGTTTGCCATTGAGCTTCTAAAAATTCTGATATTCCGAATGGAAAAACTATTAAAAACCCAAATAAATACAGCCATTTTACAAACACTATTGGATTGTATTTTGTAATTAAATTTTTCACCAAAACCAAATACATTGCATACGATACTGCATTTACAAAGACTAAAAAATTACCTAAAATTCTGTTAGATGAATTCCCTTCTGCTTTATTGCCATAGGTAATTAATATAATTGCACCTATAAGTCCTATAAAAACGCCTAAAATTCTTCTTTTTATAATACGTTCTTTTAATAAAATACTAGAAAATAGTAGCACCAAAATTGGGGTAGATACCATCATTACAGCTCCACTTATGGGTGTTGTTAAGCTTAATCCTTTAAAAAAGGTAAGCATATTTAGTCCAACTCCAAAAAGTGCTGCTAACCCAATTTTTTTATAATCTTCTTTTTCAATTTTTGTGGCTTTAACAAACAGTCCTAACAACCAAAAAATAAGAGTTGCACCACCAACACGTAGTAAAATAAATCCGAATGGTTTAATATACAAAGGCATTACTTCTTTAGCAATGGTAAAGGTTACGCCATAGATTAACGCAGCAATAAGTAAGGCAATTATTGCTAAAATTCTTGAGTTCATTTACAGTGATTTTCTTACTGCAAAAATGCGTTTATTTTTCATAAATACTCATTTTATTTCACAAAAAAAGAGTGCTAAATTTAGCACTCTTTTTTAAGATTTTTGTCAGTCAAGACAAAATTATACTTTTTAAAATCCACCAGTTTATCAATTTTATTTGAAAATCATATTGGTTTTAATTTGTACATATATTTTAGGGTTTTACTCAAATTTTTGAAAGAAATTTATGGTGAAAAACCTTAAAAAATAAAAGTATAATTTTGCCCTGTTTGCTTAGCTATCTAAGGCAGGTATTCTTAAAACTTGCCCTGGATAAATTTTATCTGGGTGTGATAGCATTGGTTTGTTTGCTTCAAAAATTACAGGATACTTCATCGCATTTCCATAATATTCTTTTGCAATTTTACCTAAAGTATCTCCTCTTTCTACTGTATGAAATTGTGCTACTGGCACTTCTTCTACATCTTCTTCTACAACTAAAACAGTCATATTATCTTCTACAGAAGCTATACCTTCTGTGTTTCCTACAACTAACACTACTTTTTCTTTGGTTTCTTGAGAGTCTGCTTCTCCCCAAATTTTTGCAGTATCATCATCTACCTCTATAGATAATCCTTCTACTACAAATCCTAAAGTTGTAACTGCTGTTGTTAGTCCTGTTGCTTTGTCTACATTTTCTTCTTCTGTAGTTTTTCCAATACCGAATACTTTTGCTCCTGCGTTTTTAATGAATGAAAAAATTCCCATTTTTTTTTGATTTTTAATTAAATTAATACTTGTTTTTGTTCTGTGTACAATAATACAACTTTTGTACTAATTGCAAAACAACTTTTTTAGTGTATTTTTGTGCTCAAAACTTATACCTTTATGACTGTACATTATATTGGAAAAAACAACTCTATTCTTACTAAATTTATCTCTGAAATTAGAAATACTGCTATCCAAAAAGACTCCTTACGTTTTCGAAGAAATATTGAACGTATTGGAGAAATTTTAGGGTATGAATTAAGTAAAAATCTATCATTTTCATCAAAAGAAATAACCACTCCTTTGGGTGTTAAAAAAATGAATCTTTATAGTAATGAAATTGTTTTGTGTTCTATTTTAAGAGCAGGTTTACCCTTGCACCAAGGATTATTAAATTATTTTGATGATGCTGAAAATGCTTTTATATCTGCTTATAGACATCATCCAAATAATGATGCCAATTTTGAAATTGTTGTAGAGTATTTTGCATCTCCATCCATAGAAAACAAAACACTTTTATTGGCAGACCCAATGTTGGCTACAGGACAATCTTTAGTAGCTGTTTATGAGTCAATTAAAAAGCATGGAACCCCAAAAGAGATTCATATTATTGCTGTTATGGGGACTTTTGATGGAATTGAATTTATCAAAAATCATTTTCCTAAAAATACTCATTTATGGATTGCTGCTGTTGATGATGTTTTAAATGATAAAGGGTACATTGTTCCTGGTTTAGGAGATGCTGGTGATTTGGCATTTGGCACTAAATTATAAAAAAAAACTTACAAACGAGCCTACTAAGAAGCTCCATAAAACCACTTCTTTTATCCAAGATTTTTTTATTGTTTCTATTCCATTAGCTAAAATAACTGCTACAGGAAAAAATAAAAATAGGAGTTCAGAGCCATTTTTTTCTTTTAAAAACATTATAAACAGAATAGAAATAAATAAATTTACTATAAGTATAGCCCATGTTTTTTTAAAAGTATTACTTATTGAAAATGCTAAAGGCGACTTTTTTAAAAGAGAGTAAAGAACAAAAACTCCAACAAATAATGTAGATAAATAGTAATTTTTTGTTTTATAAAAATTAAAATTATATTGAGTATACCTTTTTAAAATATAATCAATATTAGTAAAATCATCATTCCAAAAACAATACGTAAAATACAAGATTACTGGTACAATAAAACCAACAATAGGAATTAATATTGTTTGAAATGTTATTTTTTGATACAAAAAAAGTGCTACATATAATAGTAGTAAAAAAAGAATAGTAAACGGCTCTATTAAAAACACTATTCCAAACCAAAAACCTGCATCAAATAATTTTTTAAAAATAGCTTTAGAACTATGCAAACTGTATACTTTTCTTAAAGCTAAAAGAAGCCCAATTTTTATATAAATGGCTATCGAAAAATATATAGTTTTTGGGAAAAAACCAATTAAAAGAATAAAAAACAGAAAAGCATAAGAATTATCATAAGTAATATTATTTCTAGAAATAATGAAATTTACAAAGAAAAAAAGAAACAAAAATAACCCAAGCGTTTTTATTTGTTGAAAAAAAAAACAAAGCACCACTTTCAAAACTTGAATATTGATAAAATGAAGCTAAAAGAAAATAACATAAAAAAAAACTAAAAATTATAATAAAATTTATAGGCTTAGATTTGTTAAAAAAACTGGTTAACATCATTTCTTTTTTATATTTTTGCAACCGTAAAGATACTTAGAGTTATGATAGCAAACAATATTTGGAAATTAATTGGTGATTTTTTTACTTGGGCTTTTAAACCTTTTGAAGCTTTAAGAAGAGGAGGCTTAGATTGGTGGGGGTCTAACATAGTAAGTTGGGTTTTTGTAGTGGTATTAATTGCTCTTCTTACGTATTGGATAAGCCAAACCTTTAAATTTAAAAGAGAAGGTAAAGAAGACAAAGCTTAAGGTTTTATCTTGGGAAGCAAAAATAAACTAAAAAGGTTCAAAGAAAATGAAACGTTTACAAACGTTATTCAACCAACAAGAAAAGAAGTTTTAAATAGCTTTTCTCTAAAAGGAAAATGGTATACTTTCTTTAAAAACAAGAACCCTATTGTTTTAGAATTAGGCTGTGGCAAAGGAGAATATACCATTGCTTTGGCACAAAAAAATCCTAATAAAAATTTTATTGGTATAGATATTAAAGGGGCTCGTTTTTGGCGTGGTGCTAAAACTGCTCTTGAAGATAATTTACAAAATGTTGCCTTTGTAAGAACACAAATAGAATTGGTTGATTTTATTTTTGATAAAAACGAGGTTGATGAAATTTGGATTACCTTTCCAGACCCTCAAATAAAATACAAACGCACAAAACACCGTATGACTAATACCTGCTTTTTAAAGAAATACCATCATATTCTAAAAGAAAGTGGCACCATAAATTTAAAAACTGATAGTGAGTTTATGCACGGTTATACCTTAGGATTGTTGCATGGCGAAGGGCATGAAGTATTACATGCAAACCATAATGTGTATAAAAACCATTCATCACCAGAGGAAGTAACTAGTACACAAACTTTTTACGAAAAGCAATATTTAGAAAAAGATAAACCTATTACCTTTATTAAATTTCGAGTAAAATACTAACTTCTAAAAAAGATGTCTTTCTTTCCTTTTTTACTGGGTTTTATAGCTTCTTATGTAGGGTCTATTACACCAAGCATGTTAAACATTACTGCTGTAAAAATTGGTGTAGAAAAAAGTAAATCAGCAGCAAAAAAGTATGCGTATGGAATTTCTTTTGTGGTTGTTTTTCAATCATTTTTTGCCTTGTATTTTTTAAAAATCATCTTAAATAACCCAACTATTTTATCCTATATAGAAAGAGGAGCTACATTAGTTTTTGCACTCTTATCTTTCTATTTTTTAAAAAAAGCATTGCAAGAGGCAACACAAGTAGAAACTGCTCATATAAAAATGAATGATTTTTTTGGAGGTATTTTTCTTTCTATTATCAATTTATTTTCTATCCCTTTTTATGTAGGTGTAGGTGCTTTATTTAACAAATATCATTGGATACAATTAAACCCTATTAGTCTTATTTTATTTTCAATAGGGTCTTTTTTAGGTACGTATCTTATTTTATATCATTATATTTTATTTGCTGATACAATGAAAACCACCATTACCAAATTTTCTAAATACTTCAATTATGTTTTAAGTGGAATTACAGGAATTGTTGCCATTATTTCTCTCATTAAAATGTTGTAAATTGGTCTGATGAAAAAATCATCAGATAATTTTTTTAAAAAAGTGTACAATATTACTCGCCTCATTCCTTTTGGACGTGTAACAAGTTACGGAGCTATTGCCAGCTATTTAGCAGCACCAAAATCTGCAAGAATGGTGGGGTGGGCAATGAATAATGCTCATAATCAAACATCAATAATACCTGCACATAGAGTAGTAAACAGAAAGGGTTTATTGACTGGAAAGTTTCATTTTGATGGGACTAATTTAATGCAACAACTTTTAGAAAATGAAGGAATTGTGGTTATTGATAATCAAATTCAAGATTTTGAAACCGTTTTTTGGAATCCAAGTAAAGAACTTCCTAGAATGTGACTTTTAAAAAATACACGTCAAATTTTCGGTTGCTCATTAAAACTCATCTTCGGTACTTTACCCCAAACAAATTAAAAGATGAAATTTATGGAATTTAAGAAATTACACAACCAAAACAGCCCCTTAATAATTTGTAATGTTTGGGATGTAGCAAGTGCAAAAAAAGCTGAAAAATTAAACTTTCAAGCAATCGGAACTTCAAGTTCGGCAATTGCTGAAATGTTGGGGTATGAAGATGGAGAGAAAATGACTTTCTCAGAATTAGAATACATTGTAAAACGTATTACTACAAGTATCAATATACCTTTATCAGTCGATTTAGAAGCAGGTTATAGTAGAAATCCTTTAAAAATTGCAAATCATATTAAAAGATTAGTAAATTTAGGCGTTGTAGGTATTAATTTAGAAGATAGTATAGTAGATAAAAAAAGAACTTTTGTAAAGTCTAAAGACTTTGAAAAAACACTATTAATCATAACTAATCAACTTAAAAAAGAGAATATTAACATCTTTATAAATGTTAGAACAGACGCTTTCTTATTAAGACATCCAAACCCAATAGAAGAAACAAAAAGAAGGATTAAACTCTATGAAAAATCTGGAATAAGTGGTGTCTTTGTACCTTGTATAGAAAAAGAAAAGGATATTAAAACTATTGTAGAAAGTACAACTCTACCAGTTAATGTAATGTGTATGCCAAACCTACCTAACTTTGAAAAACTACAAGAATTAGGAGTTAAACGTATAAGTATGGGGAATTTCTTATTTGATAATATATATAATAAATTTGAAAAGGTATTAAGTTCTATTTCTTCTCAAAAATCTTTTAAATCCATTTTTTATGCTAATTACTAAAAAGAAGATAATAAACAAA
>CAZZPG010000055.1:0-11402 GCA_964655975.1 uncultured Flavobacteriaceae bacterium | reverse complement strand
CCTTTTACAGCAAGTACATCATCGCCTAAAAAACAAACAATAGATATTTTTTCTTTGAATGTTTTGCTTTTATCAATCGTAGAAATATCTAGTACGTTTTTGGTAACTACTGGTAATTTTGCAAAGTTATTGATGCCTGTAGAAATTAATACATAAAAAATAAGTGGCACAATAAAAAGAGCAAATAAAACAATGTATTTTCTTGTTTTGGTCATCAGGTATTTATAAGTTTTGGTTTAGTGCAAAAAAAAAGTGGTTTCCACCACCTTTTATTTTTTTTACCATTTTACTAGTGGTGCTAATATTTCGTTTAGATAATTACCTTCATTTAATAATAACGCCATTATATAGCAAATATAAATAACCAAAGGCCAAACAATAGTTCTTCTAAACCATTTTTTTTCTCCTTCTAAGTGCATAAATGCCCAAGCAATATAATAGGCTTTTACTAAGGTTAAGATGATAAAAATCCAATTCAAAATACTTGTTCCTAAAAATTCAGAAAGATATAGGGTTACTGGTTTTTTTATACCTAAGAATACTTCTACTGTGGTAATAATAGATAAAATACCAAAAACAATCCATATTCTTTTTAAATTTGACTGATATGTGTGTGCCATTTTTTGTGTTTTTTATAATTAAACAAGGTAGAAGAAAGTAAATACAAATACCCAAACTAAATCTACAAAGTGCCAATATAGTCCTACTTTTTCTACCATTTCGTAATGTCCTTTTTTTTCGTAGGTTCCTAAAATGACATTAAAAAAGATAATGATGTTAAATATAATCCCAGAAAGTACGTGAAACCCATGAAACCCTGTAATAAAGAAAAAGAAATTTGCAAAAATGGTATTACCATATTCATTTACTTTAAGATTAGCTCCTTCAACTATCATTTTAGCTTTTGCTAATTGTTTTGCTCCTGCTTCTCTAGATAAAATCAATTTTTCTTTGGTAGTTTCATCTATTAATTCTGAACGGATTTGTATAGATGTATCTGTATTGTACGCACTAATAACTTGAGCTGTAGAGTAGGTTGAGATGGCAGGTTCACTTTGAAACCATAAGCCATTTTCTTTAGTTTGTTGCACTCTTTCATCTCCTCTTTTTCCATGTACAAAATCTGCTAATGCTATTTGATGACCGTTTTTTACAAATTGTAAAATTTTACCATCGGTAGTTTTTACGGCACCATAAGAACCGTTAATAAATGTTTTCCATTCCCAAGCTTGAGAACCCACAAAGATAATACCACCAATAATGGTAAAAAACAGATACCAAGCTACTTTATTTTTTTTCATTTGATGACCTGCATCTACCGCTAATACCATTGTTACTGATGATGCAATTAAGATAAAGGTCATAAATGCTACATATATCATTGGAAAATTACCATGCACAAAGGGTACGTGTGTAAACACTTCATCTGCAATAGGCCAAGAATCAATAAATTTAAAACGTGTTAAGCCATAAGCAGCCAAAAATCCTGTAAAGGTTAGTGCATCAGAAATGATAAAAAACCACATCATCATTTTACCATAACTTGTAGCAAAGGGTTTTACGGTTCCACCACTCCAAGTTTGTTTTTTATTTGAAGATATAGTAATATTTGCTTCCATATTTTATACAATTAATATTTTTTAATTTATATGATAAATATCATTTTTTTTCAAAACTACAATATTTATATCATTTAATAAAATAGAAAAAGAAAAATAGATAAATCCACAGTATATCTACAAAATGCCAGAAAATTGCTCCAAGCTCAAATCCAAGTAAATTAGTAGAGGTGTACTTGTTTTTAAAATGATTATAAATAACAACAAGGAGTACAATGATACCTATTATTAAATGTAAAACATGCATAAAAGTGATACCAATAATAAAAGAAGTAGATACGGTGCTTTCTGGACCTGTAAAATACAGTCCTGATTTTTTTAGCTCTAAAAAGCCAGTGTACTGATATAATACAAAACTAATGCCTAAAACTAAGGTTAATCCTATAAGTATTAATGATGCTTGTCTGTTTCCTTTTTTTAAGGATTTTTGTGATAAAAAAAGGGAAATGCTACTTGCAATAATTAAGCCTGTACTGATAAAAAAAGCCTGAGGTAAATCAAAACTTACCCAATCTTCTCTTTTCATACTAATTACATAGGCACTTGTTAATCCTGCAAAAAACATCACCATACTTATTATGGCAACCCACAACATTGGTTTTGCTGATTTTCTTTCTGATGATTGTAATTCTTCTTGTAAGGTTTTTGATTGTATCATTTTTTAATGTAAAAATTTATCTACAACATAAATAATTTGTACTGCTGTAATGTACATTATACTTGCTAACATTAATTTTTTTGCCTCTATATTGGCTTGTGTTTTATATAGTTGTACTGCATAAAATAGCATAACACTTCCTAAAAGTATAATAATAATTGCAGTTGCAGGGTATATGTAAAACATTGGGGTAATTTTTAAAACGGGGGTTATAGACACCAAAATCATAATTACGGTGTAAAGAATAATTTGTTTAACTGCAGCAGTGTTTTTTGTGTTCATAGGTAACATATTAAATCCTGCTTTTTTATATTCTTCAAATTGTAACCAACCTATTGCCCAAAAATGTGGGAATTGCCAAAAAAACTGAATCATAAATAAAAACCCTGCTTCCATACCAAAATGATTGGTAGCAGCTACCCAACCTAACATAAAAGGGATGGCTCCTGGTATTGCTCCTGCAAAAACGGCTAGAGGGGTAATTGATTTTAACGGAGTATATACACTTGTATATAAGAAGATTGAAATAGCACCAAATAAGGCACTTTTTGGGTTAATATTGTATAAAATTATAAGACCAAGTACTGTAAAAACGATGGCTATTGTTAATGCTGTAGGTACTGTCATCCTCCCTGTTGGCAAAGGTCTATTTTTGGTACGTTGCATTAAGGCATCTGTATCTATTTCTATAATTTGATTAAATGCGTTTGATGCCCCTACCATTAAATATCCTCCAACTGCTAATAAAATAAGTGTAGTATAATCTACTATTTTTACGGCCAACAAATATCCTGCAATAGAAGAAAAGACAACACTTAATGATAGACCAACTTTTGTTAGCTGTTTTAAATCAGCAACAAAAGGTATAAGAAAATATTTTTTTTCTTTTAAAATAGTAGTATTCATTAAATTGTAGTTATTGCAAATATATTTTTTTCTTTGATAATTTTGTGTTTTTTTACAAAATTTTCATTTTTTTTATAAGAATAAAAAAACCCACTCAATAAATTGAGTGGGAAAATTGCTATGAAAAAGAAAAAGTGTGATTTTACAATCACATGCCAAATATACTATTTCTTTTTAATTATTACTTACTTTACTTGTTTTTTTTAAAAATCAAAATACCAGTTAAATAAATCTGCCTTTAATCCTACAGAAATCCAAATAGTACTTCTATTTGGATTTACTATTGTAGGGGTGTCTATAGAAAAATTTCTATAAATTATTCCTGCAAATAAATTTAAATTATTAGATGGATTTAATAAATAATTTGCTTGTATATCTGTTATAAAAATGGTAGCTGTATTTCCTTGAGTTAAAGCATTTCCTACATCACCTTGTCTTATATTATATGATTGATAAATGTCTCCTCCATAACTTATTGTTTGATTTTTAAAATCAAATCCTTTTTTACCAAAGATTGTTTTAAGGCTACCACTTCATCTATTTTTTTTATATCTGGCAATAGCAATGGCTTCCCAAAAGTTAGAACCCCAAGAGTGTCCCAAGGGTTGGCTATAATTTCCGTAGTTTAAAATAGTAGATTTGTGTGCAAAAGTATAGGGTCTTGCATAGTTATATTCTGCTTGTAGATATAGGTTTTTTATGCTAAATGCATTAAAATATTTTGCTCCTAATTGGTAGGCAAATTTATTTCTCCAATCTCCTAAATTATTTAAATTTCCTATAGAAAATTCATCAATAATTAATTGAGAATATAATGCGATATTACTAGTTAGTTTGTATTTTGTAGTTAATCCTACAAGTGCATTTCCAGCGTCTTCGCCTCTATTAAATTCTACTGATCGGTAAAAAATTAGTGGATTTAAAAAACCAATATCAAATCCGTCTTGACCACTAGATATGGCTGTTTCAAATAGACCAATATTAAGTTTATTGGTAATATTTATGCTTAAATAGTGCGATGCTACATATTTTCTTGCGTGTAAATTAGGGTTTTTTGTATCTCTTATTGAGGGTTCTGTATTCCACAACCATAGGTTTGTATATTGAAATTTCCAAAAATTTATTTTCATTTTTAGATAAGTAGAAGGTGATGAAATGTCTGAAAGCAGGAAAGATCTATACCCGTCCCCAATAAAATTTTTTCCTTGACCAAACTGAAACTGCATATATTTGGTAGGCGTGTAAGATAAGTATCCTTCTGCTACTGGATAGTCATATGCATTTGTTTTAAATCCTTTTGCTTTACCTCTTCCAGGTACTAATCCTTCAGAAAATAGGGGTCTAAAATTTGATGCAGGATTATTTATATAGTCATTTATATAATCTGCAAAACGTGCTTGACTTTCATAAACTGTTGCAGAAAAGGAAAATTTATTTCCTAAACCTCCATTTACAGTTAATAATCTTGTATTATTATAGGTGTAAGAAATTTTAGAGTTGTCTTTACCAAATTGCATATCTATTAAAAAATCTAATGTAAACCAATAGTCTTTTTTTTTAATTTGTAGCAAATGCTCATTCCATAATTTTCTACCAAACCAAGATGAGATGTAGGGCTTTATAAACTGTTTTTTGTATTCGGTATTATTAAAATAGTTACTTACCTCACTATATAAAAATGGTTTTGAAGCAGTATGGGTATTTGTTGCTTTGTGCATTGCAAATTCATAATCTATATATTTTTGATGTACAAAGGGGATATTTAACTGGCTATTATCTTCTAAAAAAGTAGAATCTGCTACTTTATTTTGAGCTATTACTAAATTAATATCTATTTGTTTTGAGCTATTTACTATGGTAGTATTTGCTATATTATTGGTAGAATTTATATTAATTGGTAAAATAAAACGCATCTCAACAGCGTGCCCATTATAGGAGGCTGGTATAATTTTTGGAAATGTTTTAAATGTTCTATCTACTTCTGTTTTAATTTCTTTATAAGGAGATGTTACATAAATCAGTTTAAACTCTCCTTTATTGGTAACAATAAAAGTAATATTTACGATGCCGTTAAAATCTTCTTTTAGTACTTTCTTTGGAATTTTAAACTCATTAAAAAAAAACGTATTGGTTTCTTTATAAAAACATTTTTTTAAGGTACTTATTTTAACATCTTTACAAGAATTAAATGTTGGGTATTTTTCTACTTGCGAGAACATTAATATTGGAAACATTAAAAGAAAATGTAAGGTTCTTTTCTTCATTTTTATATTTTATTTACGTTATTATTTTTTAATTGATATTTCTGATTACTCTCTATACATACAGCAAAATTTTTATTGTTAAAATGAAGTCGATGCCCATACTCACTTATCCAACCAATTTGTTTGGATGGATTTCCAACCACTAAAGCATAGGGTTTTACCTCTTTTACCACAACAGTACCAGCTCCTATAAATGAATATTCACCAATATTATTGCCACAAATTATAGTTGCATTTGCTCCTATAGAAGCACCTTTTTTTACAATAGTTTTTTTATAATCTTTTTTTCTATTTATAGCACTTCGTGGATTTATTATATTTGTAAAAACCATTGATGGTCCTAAAAAAACATCATCTTCACAAATAACCCCTGTGTATATTGATACATTGTTTTGCACTTTTACATTATTTCCTAAAACCACCTCTGGAGAGATTACTACATTTTGACCAATATTGCACTGCTCTCCTATGCTACAATTAGGCATAATATGACTAAAATGCCATATTTTTGTTCCTTTTCCTATTTTACAACCATCATCTATAACTGCAGTTTTATGAGCAAAAAAATCTTTCATTATATTGTTTTTAATAAATATATAAAATATTGTATAATTTTATAAAGATTGCATTGTTACTAACTTAAAATACTCGCCATTTTTGGCTAATAATTCATTATGTTTTCCTTGTTCTACAATTTTACCTTTTTTCATGACTACAATTACATTGGCTTTTTGTATGGTAGAAAGCCTGTGAGCAATCACTAAAGAAGTACGGTTTTCCATCATTTTTTCTAAGGCCTTTTGTACTAATTGTTCAGATTCTGTATCTAGGGCAGAGGTAGCTTCATCTAAAATCATAATTGGTGGATTTTTTAATACAGCTCTGGCAATAGACAAGCGTTGCTTTTGTCCACCAGAAAGTGTGTTTCCACTATCGCCAATATTGGTATTGTATTGCTTGGGTAAATTTGTAATAAACTCGTACGCATTGGCAATTATAGAAGCTTCTTTTATTTGTTGAGAAGAGGCTTGAGGAGTCCCTAATTTAATGTTATTGGCAACCGTATCATTAAATAAAATAGAATCTTGAGTAACAATTCCCATCAGACCACGTAATGATTTTTTGGTAATATCTTTAATGTTTTCTCCATCAATCAAAATTTCACCTTTATTTACATCATAAAAACGAGTAACCAAATTGGCAAGGGTAGATTTCCCACTTCCAGATTGCCCAACCAAAGCAACTGTTTTTCCTTTCGGAATGGTTAAAGAAAAATCTTTTAACACATATTTGTCTTTGTATTTAAACCAAATATTTTTAAACTCAATTTGTTGATTAAAATTGATTTTCTTAATAGCATTAGGTTTGTCTATTATGGTGTTTTTGGTTTCTAACACTTCAATAATTCTTTCTGCAGAGGCATCTCCTCTTTGTATGTTGTAGTAAGCTGTGGTTATAGCTTTTATAGGGGTTAATACGGTGTAAAACAAGACAATATACCCCATAAACTCTTCGGGTTGTAAAGAACTGTTGTTAGATAAAACTTCGGTACCACCATACCAAAGGATAGAAATAATAGTTGCAGACCCTAAAAATTCACTCATAGGTGATGCTAAGGATTTTCTGTTTACAACGCTTATCATCAAATCTTTAAAATAAGTAGTTGATTTAAAAAATTTATCTTGAATGTTCTTTTCTGCATTAAATCCTTTTATGACACGTAAACCTGTTAAAGTTTCTTCAATAAATGATAAAAAACGCCCAGACTCTTTTTGTGCTTTTTTAGAATTAGCTTTTAATTTTTTACTGATAGAGGAAATTAAAAAACCAGAAACAGGTAATAAAATAAAAACAAAAAGTGTAAGTTTAAAGCTGATGATAAACATCATTGTTAATGATATAATGACAGTTAAAGGCTCTCTAACAATAGCTTCTAATGATGTTAAAAAAGAATTTTCTACCTCTTGCACATCGGTAGTCATTCTTGCAATAATATCTCCTTTTCTTTTTTCTGAAAAGTAAGCAATAGGCAATTCTACTATTTTTTGATACAAGTTATCTCTTATATCTTTAACCACACCATTTCTTAAAAACGACAATGAAAAAGAAGCCAAATAGCGAAATAAATTTTTAAAGAAAAATAATCCAAAAGTAAGTAAACAAATAAAAAGTAACATATTGGTAGTTCCTTCATGTTCTATTTTTTGTGATATAAAAAAGTAAAAACTATCTTTTGCATAACTTCCTAAACTACTAAAACTTTTGTAGATGGGAGCTTCTACTACCTTTTTTTCTGTACCAAATAAAATACCTAAAACGGGTATAAAAGCCAAAATAGATAATACATTAAAAATAGCATATAATACATTAAATAGTATATTTAACCACGCAAATTTTCTGTATGGGAGAGTGAATTTTAATATTTTCCTAAAGGATTTCATTCAGTTTTATAAACTCATTTCTTTAATAATTCGTTGAATTTTGGCATCCAATTTGTTTTCTATTTCTTTATATTTACCAATAGTATCTAATTTTGTTTTTACACTAAAATAGAATTTTATTTTTGGTTCTGTTCCACTTGGTCTTGCAGCAACTTTTGTACCGTCTAATGTTTGATAAATTAGTACATTAGATTTTGGGATATCAATAGTTTTTTCTTTTCCTGTAATGATATTTTTTTTGATTGATGATTGATAATCATACAAAAACTCAACCTTAGAACCATCAATAGTAGTAAGAGGGTTGTTACGCATTGTAGCCATCATATTACTAATTTGTTTAGCACCATCCATTCCTTTTTTAACAATAGAAATTAAATGCTCTTTGTAAAAATGATTTTGCTGGTAAATTTTAAGTAATTCTTTATAAAAAGAGCTTCCGTTGGCTTTAGCATCTGCGGCAATTTCGCACGCCAGTAGTGTTGCAGTTACGGCATCTTTATCTCTTACAAAATCTCCAACCATAAAACCAAAACTTTCTTCACCACCACCAATAAAATCTAATTTTGGATGGTCTTTAATCATTTTGGCAATCCATTTAAAACCTGTTAAACCTACTTTAGTTTCAACACCATAGCTATCGGCAATTTCATTCACTAAATTAGTGGTTACTATGGTAGACCCTACAAATTGTTTTCCGTTTAATTTCCTTGCTTTTTCCCATTGATTGATTAAAAAATTGGTCATCACACACATAGTTTGATTTCCGTTTAGTAGTTTCATCTTACCATCTAAATCTCTAACAGCAACACCAATTCTATCGCTATCTGGGTCTGTACCAATTACAATATCTCCAGCTACTTTATTTGCTAAATCTATTGCCATTTGTAAGGCTGCAGGTTCTTCTGGATTTGGTGATGCAACGGTAGGGAAGTCGCCATTTGGTACTTCTTGTTCTTTAACAATATGCACATTTGTAAAACCTGCACGTTGTAATGCTTCTGGAATTAATTTAATAGAGGTTCCGTGTAAAGACGTAAATATTACTTTTACATCGTTTCTGTTTTTGGTATCAAATGTTCCGTTGGTAAGAGAAGCATCCCAAAAAGGCTCATCAACATCATTACCAATATAGGTGATTAAATTTTCATTTGATGAAAAATTAATTTCATCAAAACTAAGATTATTTACTTGGTCAATAATATTTTTATCGTGTGGGGGCACAATTTGACCGCCATCTGCCCAATATACTTTGTATCCGTTATATTCTGGTGGATTATGAGAGGCAGTTAATACAATTCCTGCATCACATTTTAAATAATTTACTGCAAAAGATAATTCTGGGGTAGGACGCATATCTTCAAACAAAAAGACCTGTATATTGTTGGCAGCAAAAACATCTGCAACTAATTTTGCAAAAGTGTTGCTGTTGTGTCTACAATCGTAGGCAATGGCAACTTTTAGTTGTTTGTTTGGGTACGTTTCTTGTAAATAATTACTTAATCCTTGGGTGGCTTTTCCTAGAGTATATTTGTTAATTCGGTTGGTGCCAGCACCCATTATTCCACGCATTCCACCAGTACCAAATTCCATATTTTTATAAAAACGGTCTGTTAAGTCAGGTGAATTGTTGTCTATTAATTCTTGTATTTCTTTTCTTGTTGCTGCATCAAAAGTGCTAGAAAGCCATTGTTTGGCATTGTTTAAAATCTCTTTCATAAAAAAAAATATAATAAAGGGTAAAGATACAAATTTAGAAATTCAATTTTTCTTTAATTGTATAGTGTTTTTCGTTGTCTTTGGTTTTGATGAGAAGTTCGCCTAAAAAACCTGCTAAAAATAACTGAGTACCAAGAATCATTGAAACAAGTGCAATGTAAAACCAAGGATTATCGGTTACTAAAATAGTTTTTAAATGATGCGATAGTTTGTAGAGTTTCATAGCTCCGATGTAGGTTGCGGCTAAAAAACCGAATAAAAACATTACACTACCCCAAAGGCCAAAAATATGCATCGGTCTTTTGCCAAATTTTGATAAAAAAGAAATGGTAATAAGGTCTAGAAATCCGTTTATAAAACGATTCATTCCAAATTTGGTAATACCATATTTTCTTGCTTGGTGTTGCACTACTTTTTCACCAATTTTAGTAAAACCTTCGTTTTTTGCCAAAACAGGAATGTATCTGTGCATCTCTCCTCTTACTTTTATACATTTAATTACCGTATTTTTGTAGGCTTTTAATCCACAGTTAAAATCGTGTAATTGTAAACCAGATGTTTTACGTGCTGCTGCATTAAAAAGTTTTGAAGGGATGTTTTTGGTAAGTACGTTATCGTATCGTTTCTTTTTCCAACCAGAAATCAAGTCAAAATCATCATCAATAATTAATTTGTACAATTCAGGAATTTCATCAGGATTGTCTTGTAAATCAGCATCCATAGTAATAACAACACGTCCTTTTGCTAAGTTAAAACCAGCATCTAATGCTTGCGATTTACCATAGTTTTTTTGAAAACGTATTCCTTTTACCGAATTGTTTTTGGCAGATAATTCTTCAATAACTTTCCAAGAATTGTCGGTGCTACCATCATCAATAAAAATAATTTCATATAAGAAATTGTTGGCTTGCATTACTTTTATAATCCAGCTGTGTAATTCTTGCAAAGACTCGTCTTCGTTTAATAAAGGTATCACTACCGATATATCCATATTGTGTTTTCTTTAAAAAAAGTAAAGTTAAAACATCCTAAAATATTTTACCTTTTAATTTTATTTTTTTTGTGAAGACTAATATTCTTCTTCTTTAGATTCTTTCATAATTGCACCTGCAATGGCAGAAATTATAAAGCCAATAAAGGCGGTTCCAATTAATGACATGGCAGAATCGGTTAATGTCCCCATTTTTTCTGACATTTCTTTTGCGGCATCTATTCGTTCTTCTGAGTAACCAGCATCTAGCATTTTTTGATTTTGAATTTCCATCATTTGATTCATAAAGTCAGGTTCAATAAAATTTATAAAAATTTGTTGATAAATAATACTAATTACTCCTGAGATGATAGCAATACCAACACCAATTTTTACAGCTTGTCCCCAAGATAAAAAACCCTCATTAGTTTCTTTAAATTTTTTAATTCCTAGAACAATTAAAATAATCATAATAACAAAACTTAATATTATTGCTATCCAATTTTGTTCTAAATACATGCCTAAAGCATACATAATTAGGCTTATAAGCACACTTGCAATACCTAGGTATAACCCATAATTTAAAATAATACTTTTACTATTTACTTGATTTTCCATTGTGTTAAGTTTACATTAGTTGTTACAAATATATTCATTTTGTTTTTGATAATCAATTTTTTTGTTTCGATTGATTTTCAATAAGATAAATTATAAGCAATAGAAGAATAAAAATTGTTACATAAATTTTGATAAATTTTTAATTGTCATAATAAAAAATGATTGTAAATTTGCAATGGCAAGTCCTACACAACTAGCTCCCTAGGAATC
>CAZZPG010000054.1:0-11631 GCA_964655975.1 uncultured Flavobacteriaceae bacterium | reverse complement strand
TGGTTTGAACATCAATTAGATACATTTATCAATTGGTACGGAAAACAATTAGAATGGGTATTGAAACACAAGTTAGCATTTGGTGGAATTATTTTAATATTAATTATAATGACTGCTGGAATGATGAAACAAGGCATCATTGGAAAAGAGTTAATTGCTACTGGAGATCAAGGAAAGTTTCGATTGAATTTAGAGTTTGATAAATCAGTTTCTATCAAACAAAATAATATTTTTTCGCAACGAGTAGAAAATTTTTTATTGCATCAACCAGATATAGCCACCGTATTTTCTAATATTGGTGGTCCCAGTACAGGAATTGGTAGTGTTGGCTTAGGATCACCAAATAAAACAGAGTTTACCATTCAATTAAAACCTGCTGATAAACGCAACAACCAGCCTACAGAACAGTTTATGAAAGACTTACGTGTGGTGTTGCAAAAGAGGTATCCAGAGGCCAAATATTCTATGGCAGCATTAGGTCTAGTACCAAGAGGTGCTCCAGTTGAATTAACTTTGAGTGGAAGTAATTTGAAACAAGTAATGGCTACTGCAAAAAAATTAAAATTGGCAGTTGCATTAATTCCTGGAGCAGACAATGTACAATTATCAATGCAAGAGGGGAGTCCTGAGTATAAAATTATACCCAATCAAGATAAAATGCAACGGTTAGGATTAAACACTGCATACGTTGGTATGGCAATTAGAACTGCTTTAACAGGAAATGATGATGCTACTATGACCGAAAAAGGAACAGAATATCCTATTCGAATTTGGTTTGATAATATTGATCGTAAAAACTATCAAAGTTTACAGAATTTAACCATAATAAATCCAAAAGGAATGCCTATTAAAGTAGCACAATTTGCAACTATTGTACAAGGAAATTCATCCTCCTTATTAGAGCGTAAAGACCGTCAGCCCTCAGTAACATTAACAGCAGAAGCTTTAGGAGTACCTTCTGGAACAGTGGCAGACAATGTTAAAAAATTCTTTAAAAATAACCCTCTACCAGAAGGAATGCAAATGACATGGGGTTCTGATATTAAGCGACAAAACGACAGTTTTGGAGCATTAGGCTCTGTTTTATTAATATCATTCTTGCTAATTTATTTAATTATGGTGGCATTGTATGATAGTTTTATCTATCCTTTTGTGGTATTATTTTCTATTCCTGCCGCAATTATTGGAGCGTTATTAGCATTAAACCTATCCATTAGTAATTTAAGTTTATTCGCCTTATTAGGATTAATTATGTTGATGGGACTTGTGGTAAAAAATGCGATTCTAATTGTAGATTTTACCAACCAATTAAAAGCTCAAGGAATGCACTATAAAGAAGCCTTAGTAAAAGCAGGGAAAGGACGTATGCGTGCTATTTTAATGACCACATTATCTATGATTATAGGGATGTTACCCATTGCGTTAGCTACAGGTTCTGCCAGTGAGTGGAAAAATGGTTTGGCGTGGGTAATTATTGGTGGATTAACATCATCATTAATACTAACTGTTTATTTAGTTCCTGTAATGTATGCATTGGTTGATGGTATTAAAGAGCGTTTTCATATTAAATAGTATAAATAAATTTAGTTAATTGATTGATTGATTAAACCCTTTACAAAGAACCTTTAAGTGGTAAAATATAGGCGTTTACAATTAACTTTTATTAATTTTATTTAAGATAAACCTGTAGTCTGTTTTATTATTTACAAAATCAAGTTCAGATACATCTATAATTTTAATATTTAACGTTTGTTGAGTTTTAATAAAACTAGTATACCCATCATGTATCTTTTGTAAATATTCTGGTGTAATATTTTGCTCATATTCTCTTCCTCTTTTCTTTATATTTTGCAATAATCTATCAGTATTTTGATATAAGTACACATATAAATCTGGCTTTGAAATTTCTTTGTACATTAAATTAAACATTTTTCTATACAACTGATACTCATCTTTATGTAACGTTACTTGTGCAAATATGAGTGATTTAAAAATATAATAATCAGAAACTATAAGATTTTTAAATAAATCAAATTGAGCTAAATCATCTGATAATTGCTGATAACGATCTGCTAGAAAACTCATCTCTAATGAAAAAGCATATCGTTCTTTGTCTTTGTAAAATTTTGGTAAAAAAGGATTGTCTGCAAACCGTTCTAGTACAATACGTGCATTAAACTCATCTGATATCATTTTTGCTAATGATGTTTTTCCTGCACCAATATTTCCTTCAATAGCAATATAGTTGTATTTTTCTGATAATGGGATTGGACGAGTTAGTGTTTTATTAATCAAACTGATTTCAGAAGTGTCATTACAGTTAGCTAAACAAAGATGTAATTGTTGCTTTTTTACTGGATGAATATTGTTTTTTGCAATTTCAACTAAAGGAATTAATACAAATTTTCTATCTAACATTTTTGGGTGTGGGATTACCAAATTTTTAGAAAATATAATTTCATCATCAAACAATAAAATATCAATATCTATAATTCTATCAGAATATTTTTTGCTTGAATTTCTTGTCCTTCCTATTTTTTTTTCAACTGAAAGCAGTTTTTCTATAAGTGTTTCAGGGTTTAAATAAGTAGAAATTTTAATACACGTATTGTAAAAATCATTCCCCTTAAAACCCCAAGAAGCTGTTTTGTAAACCGAGGCTATTTTTTTAATATCGCCTATTGTTTCGGCAATTAAATCAATAGTTTTTTGTAAGTTTTCAAACTTATTTTCTAGGTTAGTGCCAAGAGATAAATATATAATACGTTGTATCTTCATAAAAAGATTACAAAGAAAATGAATCTAATGAAGATATTGGGTATAGAAACAAAAAAAATCTATTAAAGTTTAAAATCTTAAAATTTATTTTGACCCTAAAATTTGTTACTACTGTTTTGTTAAAACTTTATCTTTTGAATTCTTACTGCGTTTAAAATAGCCAATAATGCTACACCAACATCGGCAATTACAGCTTCCCACATAGTTGCTAATCCTAAAGCACCTAAAATTAATACCAAAATTTTTACACCCAATGCTAAGGTTATATTTTGCCAAATAATCTTATTGGTAGTCTTACCAATGTTAATTGCAGTGGCAATTTTAGAGGGTTGGTCTGTTTGTATAATTACATCGGCAGTTTCTATGGCAACATCAGAGCCTAAACCTCCCATTGCTATGCCAACATCAGCAATTGTAATTACGGGGGCATCATTAATTCCATCACCAATAAAAGCAATAATTTTTCCTTGTTTTTTTAGTTTTTCTACTTCATTCAGTTTCTCTTCTGGTAATAATCCTCCAAGGGCTTTATCTATACCTAGTTGTTTGGAAACTTTATCTACTACCAATTGTTTATCGCCAGAAAGTATTATTATTTCTTTTATTTTCGGAATTTTACGCAACTCCTTTATGGCTTTTTGAGCATCTTCTTTAATGGTATCTGTAATGGTAATATGACCTGCGTATTTTTTGTTGATGGCAATGAGTACAATGGTATCTGTATTTGTACGCAAAGATTTATCAAAAGAGATATTAAATTTTTCTAAGAGTTTATTATTTCCTGCTAAAACCTCATAACCATCAATATTTCCTTTCATCCCATAACCAGCAATTTCTTCAATGTTAAAGATATTTGATTTTGAATTTTGAATATTTGAATATTTTACTATTGCATTAGCAATTGGATGCGTAGAATTGCTTTCTAAAGTAGCTACTAATTCTAACATTTTTAGTTTATCAAAATTAACAACAACCACGTCTTGTACTTCAAAAACACCTTTGGTAAGTGTTCCTGTTTTATCCATTACAACGGTATCTACTTTGGTCATTACATCTAAAAAGTTAGCACCTTTAAAGAGAATTCCGTTTTTAGACCCTGCTCCTATTCCTCCAAAATATCCTAATGGGATGGAAATTACCAACGCACACGGACAAGAGATTACCAAGAAAATTAAAGCTCGTTGTACCCAAATTTGGAACACATATTCATTTCCTAAAAAGAAATAGGGTAATAGTACCAAAGCTACTGCCAACCAAAAAACAATAGGTGTATATACTTTTGCCAATCTACTAATTAACAACTGTGTTTTTGCTTTTCTTCCTACTGCTTTTTGTACCAGTTTTAAAATTCTTGACAGTTTGGTATCAGCATAATTATGGGTGGTTTTTACTTCGATAACTTTGTTAAGGTTGAGCATTCCTGCAAGTACAGTTTCTCCTTTTTTTACGTTATCTGGCACAGACTCTCCTGTTAATGCCGCTGTATTTAACACTCCTTTTTCTGAAAGTAATACTCCATCTAAGGCAATTTTTTGACCAGATTTCACCAAAATAATACTTCCAATAGCTACTTCTTTTGGGTGTTTTATTAATTTTTTTCCATTTTCTAAAACGGTTACTTCATCAACCTGTACTTTTAGTAACGCTTCAATAGAGTGTTTGGCTTTATTTATGGCAGTTTCTTGAAATAACTCTCCAATAACATAGAAGAGCATTACGGCAATTCCTTCTGCATAAGAACCGATTAAAAAAGCACCAATAGTTGCCACAGACATTAATACAAACTCATTATAAAAATTACCTTTTACAATGAGTTTTAGTGCTTTTAAAACGATAGAACCTCCAATAAATAGATAGAGAATTCCAAACCAAATAAGTGGAATGGGGGCGTTAAAGAAAGGGCTATCAAAAAAATCAAAACCAATTCCGAAAAGTAAAAATACTAATCCAATAGCAGGAGTACTATATTCTTTTTTAATAGAAAAAGTGTTTTTCCCTTCAGATTCTTTGGTGAAATCTATAGCACAAGCACCGTCTTTACAATCGTGTAGATTCTCTTCTTGAAGATTGATAAAATCTAATTCGTTGTGTTTGTGACTCATAGTGGACGTTGTTTTATATCATTTTAAACCAAGTGAAAAATCTTTTTAGAAGATTCTTCTTAACACGCATAATGGCAGTAAATTATTTTATACTACAAAAATAAGACTAAAACCAATGCAACAGAAGTGCAATGGTAAAGCCTCAAAATTTCTATTCCACTCTAATATATATGGTGCTATTTTGAGTTAGGCTTCCATGTTATTACACCTCCTATATAAAACAAATGATGATTTATGCCATTTGCTACAGAAAAATCTATTGCTAAACTTTTATTGATTATAAAGCCAAATCCTGAATTAACGTTATGAGAAATAATTGCTACACTATTAAAGTCTCCAAAATTTTCTATAAAAAAATGAATTTTTGTGTTAGGTTTAAAATCTACATTTGCAATGTAAAAACCTGTTGTTGTTTTTGTTATTTCTGTTACAATTCCGAAATTTATTGATACAGTAAATTTATCTGTTAAGATTTTAGACATATTTAGAGATACGATATGACCTATTTTAGAAAATTTTAAATTTTTATGAATAGGGAGTATTGCTCGTAGTAATAATGCCCCTTCTGTAATAATTTTTTTCTTTTTCCAAATATTCATTGATAAACCAATCTGTATGTTATCAAACTTATACAATGAATGAATTAGATAATCATTTTCATACAAATTTTCTCTAACTATTGGTAAATTAACTTGTAATTCTATGTTTTTTGATAAACCATACCTACAAAGAACACTTGGTATACTCCATGATTTTATAGTTTTTGAAGCTTTTTTTTGGATAGAATATATTGTTTCAAATTCAATTTGAAAGTATCTCTTTTTAATTCCACTTGATGGTTCTATGGTTTGAGAAAATAGTGCAAATGACACAAAATAAATTATTATAAAAGTAATATGTTTTAAGTTCATGAGTTTTTTATTTAGTATTAAAATACAAAGTTATTTATAATAAGTCTAAATAAAAATAAATTTTTAAAAAAATGATAAAGACCTCACAGAGTATAAAAATCTATGAGGTTTAAAATATTTAATTGTTGTCAATTAATGAGTTTTTTATATAGTATTACAATTATCGCAAATTCCTTTTATCACCAAGTTTACATTTTCGGCAATATATCCATCAGGAACTTTTATTTTCGGAATTTTATGGTCTGTTAAACAAGTAGTATTGTTACAATTTGTGCAATGAAAATGTAAATGCAAATCAGTTTCAATTTCGCAATTACAATGTTGCTCACACAGAGCGTATTTACTGGTACCAGAACCATCATTTATTTGATGTACAATGCCATTTTCTTCAAAGGTTTTAATAGTTCTATACAACGTTGTTCTATCTGCTTTTTCAAAATGACACTCTATATCACTTAATGTAGTTGCTGTTTTTTTTTCTGATAAAAATTTAAAAACCAACAACCTCATAGCCGTAACACGTACGCCTCTTTTGTTTAATTGTTGTTCTATAGTTTTTGTATTCATATTTAATTATTAATGGGAATGACCACCACCTTCTGTACCAATTAAAGAGAAACCTCCTTTTATTAATATCTTGTCTGTTGGTTTTATATTTTTTGATAGAATTTCTACAAACCCATTGTGTTTTTTTCCAATTGTTACTTCAACAGGTTTAAAAACATACTCATTACTTTTATTTTCTAACACCAAAACTACAAATTCTTTGTCACGTTCTATAATTGCATCTTTTGGAAGTGCAAAAGAATACTTGTTTGTGGTTTCTATTTCGGCATCTACAAACATCCCGATAGTAAATTTATTCTTTTTTTCATCGTGTAAATGACCATGTATTTTTACAGTTCTAGTAGTTTTATCAACAGAAGTGCCAACTAGATAAACTTCTGCATCAAAAATTTCTGTTGAGGCTTCAGGGATTTTAAAATTAATATGTTGTCCTTTTTTAATAGCCATTATATCTTTTTCAAAAGCAGTCAATTCTATGTGTACGTGGTCTGTATTTACAATTTCTAACACAATATCTTGAGGTGAAACATACGTGCCTTTACTTACATTTACTTTAGTTATATAACCACTTATTGGTGAAAAAAGTGTAATGGTTGATGTAATTTTACCCTGTTTAACAGCCGTTGGATTTATATGTAACATCTGTAATTTTTTACGCAAACCATTATATGTAGCTTTTTTACTCTTATAAATACTCTTCGTTTTTAAATAGTTTTTTTGTGAAGTAATTTTTTCATCAAACAAGATTTTTTGACGCTCATCTTCAATTTTTAAGTAGTCTAATTGCTCTGCAATTTCTAAAAATTCTTGTTGCATATCCACAAAATCTGGGTTTATTATACGAACCAAAGCCTGCCCTTTTTTTACTTTATCTCCAATTAACAAATCAGATGTATGAACATTACCCGCATAAAAAGAAGTAATTACTGCTTTACTTTGTGGTGGTGCATCTACCATACCTGTAACCCTTACAATTTCTGAAAAAGATTGCTTTGTAATAGCACCTAACACCATTTTAGCATTTTTAAATTGTGCTTTTGTAACAGTTATTTCTGTTTCTGAATGTGGAGTTTCTTTACTTTCTGAAGCAGCTTGTATTTCTCCTGCTTTTTTACAACTTAGTATGGCTATAAAAGTAAAAAAAATTATTATATATGTATTTATTTTTTTCATAATGATATTGTTTTTCTTTTCCCTAACCCTTTTAAAGAAAAGGGAAAAAGATTAGTTTATATAATTTATTTGTATGACGGTTTGATTGTATTGGTGTAAATTATTTACAGAAGATAATTTAATTTGATATGCAGTTTCTATACTTTGTATGTATTGAAAAAAATCTATCTCTCCATGTTTAAAACTTATGTTGGCAACTTTTATAATTTCTTCTGATAATTTTTTCCCCTCAGTTTCATAATATAATAATGATTCTTTATAATTTTTTAATTCTGATGACAATATATCAAGTTTTGATTTTAGTTTTAATGTATAATCTATGGCTTGTGCCGATACAATTTCTTGCCTAATTTTAGAAGCCTTAATTTTAGATTTTTGAGCACCAAATAACAACGGAATTTTTAAACCAATTTGAAACATATTACTTGTTCCTACAGAAAATTGATATTTACCATAACTATATTCTAACCCAATATTTGGCAATAATCGTTGTTTTTCTAACCTAATTTTTGAAACATACAAAGATTTTTGTGCATTCAAATAATCTATAGAACTATTTTTTTCTATGGATTTTTTTTGTACTTCTAATTTTTTTAGTGGACTAAAAAGAATAGTATAATCCCCTTTAATTTGAGCAATTTTTTGAATGTTTATCAATGCGATTTTTACATTTTCTTGCTCTTTTTTGTACAGAATCTGTAGCTCTTTTTGTTTTGATTTAGCTGTTATTTTTTCTAAATAATTGGTAGCACCCAACTCAAATCTTCGTTTTGCATTGTACGCAAATTTATCGTATAAACTATCTAAGTTTTTATAGATATTTACAATTTCTTTTGCATAAATATATTGATAATATGCTGCTGTTATTTGCTTTTCTAAAACTTCTTTTTTAATAATTTTACTGGTTTCAGAAATTGCAATTGTTGCTTTTTTAACCTTCTTATTTGCTCCATAAACAGTAGGAAATTCAAAATTCTGACGAATACCAAAAGTGTTTAATGTATTCGGACTCGTTGTATCGTCTTCATTTGTATAATAAATTTCTGTTTTTTCAAAATTAAAAGCACTATGTAAAAGTGTTTCCGATTCTTTAATCGTTAAATTAGCTACTTTTAAAAAGGTGTTATTTTTAAAGGTTTGTTGTTTTAGTTCTTCTAGATTTAATGATTTTGTTTGTGCATTTATCCCAAAAGAAAGGAACAATAAAATGGTTGTCATTATTTTTAAGTTTTTATTCTTTAAATGAAACCTTTTTCGTGTTCTTTTTGCATCAAAAATTGAATATAAAACTGGTAAAACCAAAAGTGTGAGTACTGTAGAACTTACTAAACCACCAATAACTACAGTAGCTAAAGGTCTTTGTACTTCTGCACCAGCACCGTTAGAAATTGCCATTGGCAAGAAACCTAAAGCGGCAGCTAATGCAGTTAATAAAACGGCACGCAACCTACTTTTTGCACCAAAAATAATCAACTCATCATCTGTGTTTATTCCTTTGTTTTTTAGCCCTTTAAACTCTTCAATTAATACGATTCCGTTTAATACAGCAATGCCAAAAAGAGCAATAAAACCAACACCTGCCGATATGCTAAAAGGTAAATCTCGTAACCACAAAAAGAAAATTCCACCAACTGTGGCAAACGGAATAGCTGAATAAATAATTAAGGCTTCTTTGGTAGATTTAAATGCAAAATAAAGTAAGATAAAAATTAATACTAACGCAATAGGTACAGCAATTTTTAAACGTGCTTTGGCAGATTCTAAGTTTTCAAACTGACCACCATACGTAATGGTGTATCCTACAGGGATTTTAATTTTGTTATTTATAATTTGTTTGATGTCATCTACTACAGATTGCAAATCTCTATCTCGTACATTAATCCCTACAACAACTCTACGTTTTGTATCGTCTCTTGAAATTTTAGCAGCCCCCTTTTTATAGGTAATTGTTGCCAATTCACTTAACGGAATTTTCCCTCCTGTTGATACATCAATATATAGATTTTTAAGATTAGAAATATCTTTTCTTTGAGAAGAATCTAAACGTAATACCAAATCGAATTTCTTTTCGCCTTCAAAAATACTTCCTGCTGTATGACCAGAAAACCCCATAGAAACCATTTCATTTAAATCGGATATATTTAATCCGTAACGAGCAATTTTACTTCTGTTAAATTTTACATTCATTTGAGGTAAACCTGCTGTTTTTTCTACCGTAATATCTGCAGCTCCATCAACATTTTCTATCACTCGTTTTATCTCGTTGGCTTTTGTGTTGAGTATATCTAAATTTTCTCCATAAATTTTAATGGCAATATCTGAACGTACACCAGAAATTAGTTCATTAAAACGCATTTCTATAGGTTGTGTAAACTCAACTTCCATATTCGGAATAATTTCTAAGGCTTCTTTAAACTTATTTGCCAACTCGTCTTTTGTTTTTGCAGTAGTCCATTTATCCTTAGGAGTTAGAGTAATAACTATATCTGCTTCTTCCATAGACATAGGGTCTGTAGGCACTTCTGCGGCACCAATTCTACTAACTATCTGTTTTACTTCTGGGAATTTTCTGAGTACCTGCTCAATTTTTGTGGTAATTTCAACTGTCTTTTTTAAGGAAGTTCCTGTTTTTAATACAGGTTGAATTACAAAATCTCCTTCATCTAACGTAGGTACAAATTCTGCTCCCATTGTAGAAAACAAGAAAAAAGACCCTATTAAAATAACAGATGCAATACTCATAACCAATCGTTTGCTTTTTAAAGCCCAACGGATAACAGGTTCGTACATATTGGTTAAAAATCGCATTAGTCGAACAGAGATGTTTTTATCTGATACATTGGTTGGTTTAATGACTAAAGATGCCATTGCAGGCACATAGGTTAATCCGAAAATCATAGCACCAATTAAAGCAAAACTAAAAGTCATTGCCATTGGTGTAAACATTTTTCCTTCAATGCCACCCAAGGTTAAAATTGGTATAAAAACAATGAGAATAATTAACTGCCCAAAAATGGCAGAAGACATCATTTTAGAAGCTGCACCAAGAGTAACATCATCTCTAACATCTTGTGCTTGTGTGTTGTTTAGTGATAAAAAATCATTTCGTTTAGACGTAATTTGAAATGCCACAAACTCAACAATAATAACTGCTCCGTCAATAATAATTCCAAAATCAATCGCACCTAAACTCATTAAATTGGCATCAACTCCAAAAATGTACATCATAGATAAAGTAAACATCAATGCTAACGGAATAACAGATGCAACCACCAAACCAGAACGCCAACTACCCAATAGTAAAATGACTACAAAAATTACGATAAGGCTTCCTAAAATTAGGTTTTCATAAACGGTAAATGTGGTTTTTGCAATCAATTCACTTCGGTCTAAAAACCCGTTAATATATACGCCTTCTGGTAATGATTTTTCTATGGATTTTACTCGGGCTTTAACGGCTTCTATCACTTTTTTAGAGTTCCCTCCCTTTAGCATCATTACTTGTCCAAGTACTTTTTCCCCTTCGCCATTTGCGGTAACTGCCCCAAACCTCATTGCAGCACCAAAACCCACTTTTGCAATATTTTTAATTAAAATAGGTGTGCCATTTCTGTTGGTTACAACCGTATTTTCTATATCTTTTAAAGAAGTCATTAAGCCTTCTCCTCTAATAAAATAAGACTGATTTGTTTTTTCAATATAACCCCCTCCTGCAACACTATTATTTTTTTCGAGTGCTGTAAATACATCCGAAGCAGTAATATTCATAGCATTTAATTTGGCGGTATTAATGGCTACTTCATACTGTTTTAAAAAGCCTCCCCATGTATTTACTTCTACAACTCCTTTAATTCCAGAAAGTTGCCTTTTTACTATCCAATCTTGTATGGTTCGTAAATCTGTTGCGGTGTATGTATCTTTATACCCTTTTTTGGTATCTAAAATATATTGATAAATTTCTCCTAAACCTGTGGTGATGGGACCCATTTCTGGCGATCCAAATCCTGCTGGAATATTTTCTCTTACAGATATTAATTTTTCTGATATTAATTGTCTTGGTAAATACGTCCCCATACTTTCTTCAAAAACAATGGTGACTA
>CAZZPG010000053.1:0-11710 GCA_964655975.1 uncultured Flavobacteriaceae bacterium | reverse complement strand
AAAAATCATTCTCTTTTTTTATTTAATTTTTAAAACGTTTAGGACGGGATTGGTTTTAGTATAATAAAAAAGGTTAATTACTAAAATATGTAAATTTTATTTCCGTTATTTGAATATCAATTATGAAAAAAAACAAGGTACTTTTTTTAATTATTTTTATTGTTAAAATAACATTCTCTCAAGTATCAAACTCTGTATTATCAAAAGGAGAGTGGTATAAATTTTCTATTGATTCTACTGGAGTTTATAAGATTGATAAGAGTTTATTACAAAAAATAGGAATTTCTACAAAAAATCTAAATCCTAAAAAAATTCATATATATGGCAATGGAGGTCAGTTACTTTCCGTAAAAAATAGTGATGCTAGATATGATGATTTACAAGAAACAGCTATTTTTATTGATGGTGAAGATGATGAGGTATTTAATAATAATGATTATATTCTGTTTTATGCCAAAGGGCCACATGATTGGGTTGTAAATACCACAACCAATACGGCTATTCACAGACAAAACATTTATGAAGATAAAGCCTATTATTTTATTACAGTAAATACTACTAATGGTAAACGGATAGATTTGTTGCCAGAAGTTTTTGCCCCCTCAAGAACACAAATTACTACTTTTGATGAGTTTCTTTTTTATGAGAAAGAAGAAAAAAATCTTTTTGCTATAGGACAACAATGGTTTGGAGAAAATTTTAGTATAAAAAATAATTATACTTTTCAATTTCCATTTTCAAATGCAGTTATTAATTCAGATATAAAAATAAAAGTAAGAGGGGTAGCTAGTTCAACTAATGCGTCATCTATGCTTGTAAAAGTAAATACTAAAGATGCAATAAATATTTCTTTTTCACCTATTTCACCGGGCTCTCATACCTTGGCAAATGCAAAAATAGGAAGTGCCACTATTCAAAACTCTAGTAATTCTATAGTAGTTTCTATCTCATATAATAATGGAGGGATACCCTCTGCCGATGCGTACTTAGATTTTATTGAAATTGTTGGAAAGAAAAATTTAAAAGCAGATAACAATCAATTTTCTTTTAGAAGTTTCCAAGCCGCAAATACTAATGAAATTGTAACATACAAAATACAAAATGCTTCAAATATTTTTCAATTATGGGATGTGACAGATTTTATCAACCCAAAAAAAATAAATAATCAATCCTCTAATAATATGTTTTCTTTTAAGGCAAATGGTGGTACATTAAAAGAATATGTGGTTGTTAATTCTTCTAATTATTATTTACCAAAAATTATAAAAAAAATTAAAAACCAAAACATTCATCATATTAAAGATATTAATTATCTTATTATCACTAATTTAGAATTACTAAATCAAGCACAAAGGTTAGCAAAATATCATCAAAATAATTCTAATTTAACTACAAAAGTGGTGGTTTTAGATGAAATTTATAATGAATTTTCATCAGGATCTAAAGATATTACGGGTATTAGAGATTTTATTAAACATGTATATACTACAAATACATCAGCAGTAAAAAAACTAAAATATATCTGTTTTTTTGGAGATACATCTTATGATTATAAAGATAGAATAGAAAAAAACAATAATATAGTTCCTGCTTATGAAGCATATAGTAGCTTTAATTTAGCATCATCATATGTAACAGATGATTTTTTTGTAATGTTAGATGATAATGAAGGGGATATGAGTCAATTTCATACAGTAGAAATAGCCACAGGAAGACTACCAGTTTCTACAATAAATGAAGCAAAAAATGTTGTGGATAAAATATTAAGTTATTATAAAAAAGAAGCCCTTGGAGATTGGCGAAATACAATAACATTATTGGCAGATGATATAGACCAAAATGCAGATATTACTTTGCAAAGTGGTGTAGAAACAATAGCAGATGAGATAAAAAATAACAAGCCAATTTTTAATATAAATAAAATTTATGCAGATGCATATGTGCAACAAAACTCTTCTGGAGGAGAACGGTATCCAGAAGTAAAACACGCAATAACAAATGCCATAGAAAAAGGGACTCTGTTGTTTGATTATTTTGGTCATGGAGGCGAAGATGGTTTTGCCTCTGAAAGATTTTTAGAAAAAACACAAATTAATGCCTTAGTAAACCCAGTTACTTTGCCGTTATTTATTACCGTAACTTGTGAGTTTTCTAGATTTGATAATCCAAACAGAGATACTGCAGGCGAATTTATGTTTTTAAATAAAAGAGGAGGAGCAACAAGTATGATTACTACAGCGAGAGAGGTGTATATATCTACAGGTCAATCATTTAATAAAAAATTAATGCGAGTTTTATTAGAATTTACAAATGAAGATTTATCAATAGCAGCATCTTTAGCACAGGTAAAAAATAATTTTCCAAGCTCACGTCAAAAATTTTTTATCTATTTTTTTGGCGATCCTGCAATGAAATTAGCAATTCCAAAACCCAATGTAAAAATTACTAAAATGAATGGTGTAGATGTTACACAATCTATAGATACACTCAAAGCACTGTCTAAAGTTACCTTTCAAGGAGTTGTAACAGATGCAGGTAATAATATATTAAATAATTTTAATGGAACACTCTCTACCTTAGTGTACGATAAGCCTATTGATAAAACTACCTTAGATAATGATAATTTTGGTGTAAATATGGTTTTTGACTCTCAAGAAAGTAAATTATTTAGAGGAAAATCATCAATAGAAAAAGGGGTATTTAATTTAGAATTTATAGTCCCTAAAGACATTAAAATTGCTTACGGAAAAGGAAAATTAAGTTTTTATGCAGAAAATGGAGTAACCGATAAAGCAGGAGTAAATTTTGATATTATAGTAGGAGGAATAAATGAAAACGCAACTTCAGATACCGTAGGACCAGAAATTCAACTTTTTTTAAATGATGAATCTTTTATAGATGGAGGAAATACCAATTCATCACCTAATTTAATAGTTTCTTTATCAGATAGTAGTGGTATTAATACTTCTGTAACAGCTATAGATCATGATATTGTAGCTATTTTAGATGAAAATAACTCTAAGCCAATACTATTAAATGATTACTACCAAACAGAATTAAATGATTTTACCAAAGGAAAAGTAACCTATAAATTAAGAAATTTATCAGCAGGTACACATACCTTAAAAATAAAAGCTTGGGATACGTACAATAACTCATCAACGGCAACGTTAACCTTTGTGGTAGTAAGTGATGCCATACTTAATTTAGAAAATGTATTAAATTACCCCAATCCGTTTATAAATTATACAGAATTTTGGTTCAATCATAACAAGCCAAATGAATTATTAAAAGTACAAGTTCAAATATTTACAATTTCTGGAAAATTAATTAAAACCATCAATCAAGACGTACAAACCCTAGGAACATTATCAAGGAATATTATTTGGAATGGTTTAGATGATTTTGGAAACAAAATAGGAAAAGGAGTTTATATTTATAAACTAAAAGTAAAATCAACAATAAGCAATTTAGTAGCAGAGAAGTATGAAAAATTAGTGATACTTCAATAAAAATTAGATATTTGCTAAAATAACAAAACTATAAAAATGAAAAAAACAGGATTATTATTAATTATTTGTATGTTATCTTTACCAAAAGCTGAAGCACAAACAAGAACAGGAATAACAACAGCAACACCATTTTTATTAATTGTACCAGATGCAAGAGCAGGAGGAATGGGAGATGTTGGAGTTACAACCTCTGCAGATGCTAATTCCCTCTTTCATAACCCATCTAAAATTACATTTGCAAAAAGACAAGTTATGGTGGGTATTAATTATTCGCCTTGGTTACGTAATTTAACCAATGATATTTTTATAGGAAGTGCATCATATATAAATAAAGTAAGTGAAAATGCTGCTTGGGGTGCCGATTTTAAATATTTTTCTTTAGGAAAAATAGAACTAACAGATAACATAGGAAACCCATTAGGAACCATAAACCCTAATGAATTTACAGCATCAGGAACGTATGCGTTAAAGTTAAGTGAAACTTTTTCTATGGGAGTCAGTTTACGATACATTCACTCAAATTTAAAATTAATAATAGTGAAGGATGATGTTTTAAAATCAATTAATTCTTTTGGAGTAGATGTTTCAGGATATTATCAATCACAAGAAGAAAATTACGGTACCTTTAATGGACTCTACCGTTTAGGATTTAATATTGCCAATATTGGCCCTAAAGTATCTTATATTGCTAATGAGGAAGATTTTATTCCCACCAATTTAAAATTAGGAGGAGGGTTCGATTTTATTTTAGATGATTATAACATAATCAGTACAAATATTGAATTTACAAAATTATTAGTTCCCACACCACAACCAGATGGTTCAGATCAAAATAAAAGTTGGATTTCTGGAATGTTTTCTTCCTTTGGAGATGCTCCAGGAGGATTTAGCGAAGAAATAAAAGAATTTACTTACGGTATAGGAGTAGAATATTTATATAATAATGCATTTATATTAAGAGCAGGATATTTTCATGAAAGTGAAATAAAAGGAAATAGAAAATATTTTACTTTAGGAGCAGGATTTAAAACCAATGCTATGAATATTGATTTGTCCTATTTAATTAACTCCTCTGACGTTAATAACCCATTAGAAAATTCACTACGTTTTTCACTCTCTTTTGATTTAGGCGAGATTTACGAAGATTATTAGTATCTTAGTCCTCTCTAAAGAGAAATCCCTTTATGAAAAAAATAGAAATAACTGCATCAGCAAGTATTTTTAATAACCTATCAGAATTATCTTCTGAAGATAAAAATTTGATAGATAAAGCAGTAGAGGCAAGAGACAAAGCCTATGCTCCTTATTCAAAATTTAATGTAGGAGTAGCGTTGCTGTTAGAAAATAATCAAATAATTTTAGGAAACAATCAAGAAAATGCAGCATACCCATCTGGTATGTGTGCAGAAAGAGTTGCTATTTGGAAAGCAAGTTCTGAATTTCCAGGAGTTAAAATAAAAAAACTAGCAATTACAGCAAGTTCATTAGAAAGAACTATAAAAACCCCCGTTGCCCCTTGCGGTGCTTGTAGGCAAACATTATCTGAATATGAAATAAATCAAAAACAACCTATGGAAATTATTTTTATGGGAGAAGTTGGTAAAATAATAAAAACAGCCTCTTTACGTTCTTTATTACCTTTTTCATTTGATAGCTCTTTCTTATAAAAAATTACCCTTTGTATTCTATTCCAATTAAGTGGATTTAGAACCTTTAAATGATTTTATGTAAAAACATATAAAAGACAATTTTCCTGTAACAGTATCTTACAATAAGTTCCGATTAGGTGATCAAAATTTAATGGGATGGTTTCATGGATTCAAACTTCATCTCCATTACACAAGCCAATGTTGATGACAGGACTCCGTTAAAAAACCTACTATTAAAGACCAAACTTGTAAGTCTAAGCAGTTGATTTTTTATTAATTAAACTCAGGCTTTTTGTCTACAATCAAATTCTTTTCTCTTTCAACAAAGTAAGCTCTTAATTTTTATCACTTCATCACAAACAACCACACTTCTTTAGAAACGGTTTGTTTCATTTTTTTAAGGGTAGAAAGAGCCTCTAATCTATCATTACAACTGCTATAAGCAACTTGTGTTAAACCCCATTTATTTTTACCTAAAATACGAGCATTGAAACCTTTTTGTTTTAGTTGTGCAACTTTTTTAGCAGCATTTTCTTCAAACTGAAAAGCCCCAGCAATAATATGATATTTTTTAGGTGCAATTTTTTTAACAGTTAAGTTAATGGTAGGTAACGGGTTGCTAATAACAAACGTAGCCGTTTGTATTTTTTGCTCTAAAGCTTTTTCTTGTTTAGCAACTAATTTTTGTTGATTTTTTTGCAATATTCCGTTCCATCCCACAAAACCTAGAGTTACTAGAATAGCCGCAGTTACTGCATATTTAATAAACATCGGAATCACTTTTTTGCCCTCTTTTTCTGCAACTAATAATGGTTTTACTTGCTGTTTGTAAACAACACGTTTTATAGTAGGAGAATTGTAAGAAACCAATCCAAAAGCATCGGTTAAATAATTTACTGAGGGTGTAGGCTCAAAAACAAGTTGTTTCTCCTTATTATAAGATAAAGTACCCACACCAGAAATTTCAATAGTGTTAGACGCTACATCAGTTTGCCATTTTTTAACAGTTGATGCAATCTTTTCAGTCGCCCTTTCAAAAGAAATATTTTCTGATGAAGCAATGTAGTTTGCCAACAAACCATCATTGTGTATTAAGTGATAATTAAACGAAATTTGTTTGGTAGGAGGATAAAATTTATGCGAAGAATTATTTACTTTCGCTCCTACTTGATTGGTAATAAAACCACCAAAATTAGGTACAATTACACAATCGTATCTGTATAATAAATCATTAATATAATTTGCTACTGTCATAAAACAAAGATAGAAAAATTCCTTTTTAAAGAAAGTATGATGCCAAATAATTATTAACAAATTTTTGTATATTGATAGTCAATTTAGACCCTATGAGAGACGAAAAATTACTTGCTATTTTACAATTACAAAAAGCTACAGGTATTGGAGATATTTTAGCAAAAAGACTAATTGCTGCTGTTGGTGATGTTGAGCAGATTTTTAAAGAAAAGGCTACGAATCTTCAAAAAATAAATAGAATAGGAAAATATACCTTACAGCATTTGTTTGATAAAAAACTATACTCATCTGCAGAAAAAGAATTGCTTTATATTAGAGAAAAAAAAATTAAATTTACTTATTTTTTAGAAAACACATATCCACAAAATCTTATTCATTGTATAGATGGACCAATATTACTATTTCAAGAAGGTAAGATTGATTTTACAAATAAGAGAATTATTTCTATCGTGGGTACAAGAAATATTACTAGCTATGGACGAGATTTTTGCAATCAACTTATAGATGAGTTGGCAGTTTATGACCCAATAATTATTAGTGGATTTGCTTACGGAGTAGATATTTTTGCCCATAAAACAGCTGTTAAAAATAAATTACAAACTATTGCTGTATTGGCTCATGGATTTGATCAAATTTATCCAAAAAGTCATAAAAAATATATTCATCAATTAAATGAAAAAGGAGGGTTTTTAACAGAATTTTGGCATGATGAAAATCCATTAAGAAAAAATTTTTTAAAACGAAATAGAATTGTTGCAGGAGTTTCTAAGGCTACAGTAATTATAGAATCTGCCAAAAAAGGAGGCTCTTTAGTTACTGCAGATATCGCCAATTCTTATAATAGAGATGTGTTTGCTCTCTCTGGTAGAGCAACAGATATATATAGCAAAGGATGTAATCATTTAATTAAAAATAATCAAGCACATTTATTAACATCAGCAAAAGATATTGTACAAATGCTTAATTGGGATTTGGAAGAAAAAAAACCACTCCCAAAACAACAAGAATTATTTATTTCATTAAATAAAAAAGAACAAAAAATATATGATTACTTACATCAAAAAGGTAAGCAAGTATTAGATGTTATTGCTTTAGATTGTGCAATTCCTACATATATTTTAGCTCCTGTTTTATTGCAGATGGAACTAAAAGGGCTTGTAAGACCTTTACCTGGTAAGTTATTTGAAATAAAATAAAAACGTTTAAGAATTATTTATTCTTATTTTTGAGAAAATATATAAATAAAATGTATTCTAAAGAAAAATTAATGTCGCAAAAAAAACCAGCTTTTTCTGTTAGTAAAGAGCTAAATAATTATTTAATAGAACATGGTAGAAATATAAAAATACCTATTTTTTACGAAGATTTATTGCGTTTTCAAGGCTCTATTGTGGTGTACGATAAAAATGATGAAGATACACTTTGGGTACGTACTTATTATTCTGAATATGATAGAGAAGAAATAGATTTAAGCCTTAAAAAAGTGTATACTATTTTACATTCTAATGGAAATGAAGACACTATAAAATATTTAAATGTTGATACTATTGATTATTGTACCTTTGGTAATTCTAAACCTTTTAGAGTAAAAATACGTAATATTTTAAATGATAATTACACCTATTTTTATGTAAAAAAGACAGATGCTTCTCGTATTTATGGATTAGAGTTAGAGCATATTTTATCACCATATAATCTTAATTTTTTAGTTTTCAAAGACACCTTAATAGAAGAGCATATTGCAGGAATACCAGGCGATGTTTTTATTGATGAAATGTTATCCTCTAAAACAGAAGTAGAAAAAGTACAAATAGCAAAAGAATTTGTAAAATTTAATGAACGCTGTATGATTCGTTTATTAGGAGATATGCGTTCATATAATTATGTAATTGTACTTGTACATGATTTTGATCAAGTAGTATATAAAATTAGAGCTATAGATTTTGATCAACAATCCTTTGAGGGAAATTTTAAGGTATATTATCCTCAGTTTTTTAAAGAAAATTATAAAATGGTGGCTATGGTAAGTGAAAAATTAGAAGAAAAATCAATCAAACAATATAAATTAGAGGAAAGATCTATTATTGCAAAAAGAATGTTAAGCTCTGAAGAACGAATTAATTGTTTATTAAAAGCCATGAATAAAGATAGCATTTCTACAGAAAAAAATATTAAATTATTAAAACAACAAATTTATGATTATACGCATGATGTTGATTTTAAAAAATGCCATAATATGGGAGGAATTTTACAAACAGCTTTAGGTTTTGTAAAACGTAATTATGAAGATGTAAAAATGAAATAGTTGTACCTTATCTACTTTAAAAAGAAGCTTCCTAAAAACATTAAAAGTCTTTGAGAGTTTGTATTTTACAGGATAAAATTATATTTTTATCTATCAATTTTTTAATACGTATTTTAACTATATTTTTGTAAAATGAACTTACAAACTCAAATACCTTTAAACTCAAATACCAAAACCCCAATAAATTACAAATCTAAAACACTTCTATTAGGCTCTTGTTTTTCAAACAATATAGGAGAAAAATTAGCATATTACAAGTTTCAATCTACCGTAAACCCATTGGGTATTTTATTTCACCCTAAGGCAATAGAAACCCTTATTCTAAATGCAATTAATAAAAAAACCTATTTAGAAAAAGACGTTTTTTTTATTAATGAGCGTTGGCATTGTTTTGATGCTCATTCTATTGTAAGTAAAACGAATAAAGATGATTTACTTAAAACACTTAACAACACTATTACATTAATAAATAGAGAATTACGTAATGTTACTCATATTATTATTACACTAGGAACTTCTTGGGTATATAGATTTATTGAAAAAAATACCATAGTAGCGAATTGCCATAAAATTCCGCAAAAAAAATTCTTAAAAGAAATTTTATCGGTTAATGAAATTATAGAAAGTTTAGAGGCAATTCTATCTTTAATAAAAAATATAAACCCAACTGCCAAAGTTATTTTTACAATTTCTCCTGTACGTCATTTAAAAGATGGATTTGTAGAAAATCAACAAAGTAAAGCACATTTAGTTTCTGCAATTCACACTGTTTTGTCTTCTAAATCAGAATTAAAAGGGTTTTATTTTCCTTCCTACGAAATTTTAATGGATGAACTTCGTGACTATCGTTTTTATGCAGAAGATATGATTCATCCTAACCAAATTGCTGTCAATTATATTTGGGAAAAATTTATACAAGTTTGGGTTTCTAAAGAAGCACAAAATACTATGAAAGAAATAGAAAATATTCAAAATAGTTTTGCACACCGTCCTTTTAATTCAGACTCAAAACTACATCAACAATTTTTAAAAAACCTACATTTTAAAGTAGAAAAATTACAAAAAAAACACTCATTTATTACATTTTAAAAGCAGATTATTTCCTGTTTTGTACAGAGTTTTTCTTTTAAATTTTAATTTGCCTATCAATCTGTTGATCTAAAGAAATAAATGTTTCTGTTCTTGATACCCCTTTTATGGTTTGGATATCTTTATTTAACAAATGCATTAAATTTTCATTATTCTTACACATTATTTTAATAAAAATAGCATAATTACCCGTAGTGTAATGGCTTTCTACAACTTCAGGAATTTCTTTTAATTTTCTTATTGCTGAGGAGTATTGGCTAGATGCGTCTAGAAAAACACCCACAAAAGCAGTAGTTGTATATCCTAAAGCTTTTGGGTTAATTACCAATTTATAACCATTAATTAGTTCTGAAATTTCAAGTTTTCGTAAACGTTGATGTATTGCTGCACCAGAAATACCTACCTCTCTTGCAATACTTAAAATTGGTGTACGTGCATCATTTACCAATCTTTTAATAATAATTTTATCAATTCCATCAATTTGTTTGGGTTTTTTCATTTAAGGTTGTTTTTAAGATAAAAAAATAGAGAATACAAAGCATATTCTCTATTTTTAATTATATTTAAAAAGATAAAAATTGTTTATGCTTTCATTTCAAAATCGTCCATAAATTTAGTAGTATAATTTCCTGCTACATAATCTGGATGATCCATTAATTGTCTATGGAAAGGGATGGTGGTTTTTACATCCTCTATTACAAACTCATCTAACGCTCGTTTCATTTTATTAATTGCTTCTTCTCTAGTTTGAGCAGTAACAATTAATTTTGCAATCATAGAGTCATAATTTGGTGGAATCATATACCCTGCATATACATGGGTGTCTATTCTTACACCATTTCCTCCTGGGGCATGAAAAGTGGTAATTTTTCCAGGAGCTGGTCTAAAATTATGATATGGATCTTCTGCATTAATTCTACACTCTATAGAGTGCATTTGGGGTAAATAATTTTTACCAGAAATTGGTACACCAGTAGCTACTAAAATTTGTTCTCTAATTAAATCATAATTAATAACTTCTTCTGTAATTGGGTGTTCTACTTGAATACGAGTATTCATTTCCATAAAGTAGAAATTTCTATGTTTATCTACTAAAAACTCTACAGTTCCTGCTCCTTCATATTTAATATATTCGGCAGCTTTTACAGCAGCTTCTCCCATAGCCAAACGAAGTTCATCTGTCATATATGGTGATGGGGTTTCTTCTGTTAATTTTTGATGTCTTCTTTGGATCGAACAATCTCTTTCTGATAAGTGGCATGCTTTTCCGTAGGCATCACCTACAATTTGAATTTCTATGTGGCGAGGTTCTTCAATTAATTTTTCTAAGTACATTTCATCATTTCCAAAAGCAGCTTTTGCTTCTTGTCTAGCAGAGTCCCACGCATCATGTAACTCTTCTTTTTTCCATACGGCACGCATTCCTTTTCCTCCTCCTCCTGCAGTAGCTTTTAACATAACAGGAAAACCTAATTCTTCTACTAGTTTTTTGCATTCTGTAAAATCTGCAATAATACCTTCAGAACCTGGTATACAAGGTACACCTGCAGCAATCATGGTTGCTTTTGCAGAGGCTTTATCGCCCATAGCGTTTATCATTTCTGCGGTAGCTCCAATAAATTTAATATCATGTTCTTCACATAATTTTGAAAATTTTGAGTTTTCTGCTAAAAACCCATATCCAGGGTGTATGGCATCTGCATTGGTAATTTCTGCTGCTGCAATAATATTGGGCATTTTTAGGTAAGACTCACTACTAGGAGCAGGACCTATACAAACAGCTTCATCAGCAAATTTTACATGTAAACTTTCTGCATCTATGGTAGAATAAACTGCTACAGATTTTATACCCATTTCTCTACAGGTTCTAATAACACGTAGTGCTATCTCTCCTCTATTGG